>NZ_VMLH01000106.1:0-7067 GCF_013276595.1 Streptococcus sp. 10824 | reverse complement strand
ACCAAAAAACTATCTTTCCTCATGAAGAAAGATAGTCTTGAAAATCTTTAAAAGTGGCCTTAGCGCTTCTCTCGAAACATCCGTTCATACTCTTCGAAAATCTCTTCAAACCACGTCAGCTTCACCTTGCCGTAGATATATGTAACTGACTTCGTCAGTCTTATCTACAACCTCAAAGCAGTGCTTTGAGCAGCCTGCGGCTAGCTTCCTAGTTTGCTCTTTGATTTTCATTGAGTATCAAAAAATCAGCTTCTTTATAACTTCGATTTTCAGGTAGGGTCAAATCTACATCCTCCTCCACATCATCCACTGTCAGTTCAACCGTTTGAGGTAAATTTTTCAAACGATAATGCTTTTGTCTTTGCCCTTCAATGCTAGCAAAATCAAGCAAATAGCCATTCACTCGGATTTGAACCAAAAGGAGATGATTGGTCATGTTTTCCATGATGAGAATATCTTCTAAACCACCTCTGGCACTCGGATAATCAGATACCCTGCGAATACGGATTTTTTCACACATGAGCAAGTTCCCTCATATCAATGATTTCATCGGCCTTATTCCAGACTAGGGGATTATGGGTCGCAATGATGATCATTCGATTTTCATCTTTCAAGCCCACCAAGAGATTCATAACCTCCTCTGAATTTTCAGGATCAAGAGCTGCTGTTGGTTCATCTGCCAAAATCAAGGGTGGATTTTTCAAAATAGTCTTCGCAAGGGCAACTCGTTGGGCTTCTCCCCCAGATAAAGTATAAATTTTTTGCTCCAAATCCAAATACCCTAGATTAACCTTTTCTAAAGCCTCCACTTGCCTTTCCAAACGTTCGACTTTTGAGATTTTCTGACCAACAAAGCCCAAATCCAAATTCTCTTTGATTGATTGGTTTTCTAAGAGGCCAAAATTTTGAAAGAGATAGCCCATCTGGTCTCGAAAATACTCACGAGTGGGAATGGTTTTTAAATCTTTCCCCTGATAAAGAACCCGTCCTCCATCTATCTTTTCTAGTTTGCCTAAGATATTCAGCAGCGTCGTCTTTCCGCTTCCACTCTTTCCGATTAAGGCATAGACCTTGCCCTTCTCCAGCTTGAGATTTAAACCAGAGAAAATCGCGCGGTCATTAAACTTCTTTTCCAATCCTTGAATATCAATCATCTTATTTTCCTTTCAATACTGCCATGCTACCAGCTTCTTCTTTTTTGTCCTGCCTTACTAAAATCAACAGAGCGTTAAGCGTAAATAAAGCTACAACTAGAGCGCTAATCAAGCTATCTCCTGTCAAAACACTAGATAGAATTAGGCCAAGCAAGAGAACTCCTCCTTGCGCCAGTAAGTACTTGCCATGAAGCTCATAGATTGTCATACCAGAAAGACGTTTAATCATAAGCTCCCGTCTGAACTGCTCAAAATAGAGAAGATTCATGGAATCAAATAACAAGATAGCCGTAGACAGGGTCAAAATCGTCCCAATAAGGAGAGAGTAAAACTCCACCCGTTTGTCATTTAGTACCTTGGCAAAAAATAGCTGACTTTTTACCAAGTAAGAGACCTTGTGATACAGACCTTGCTCTTTTAGAGCGGTGATGCTGTCTCCATATCGATCTAGTTTCAAGGCACTATTAGCCGTAGTTCCCCACAACATCCCTGCAACAGGTCTTGTTCCAGTCGCTTGCGGCGTTAGAACTACAATAATCGGATCTTTTAGGTACTGACGTGTTGTCTTGTACCCATCATTATAGAGGAAGCGTTCCTGTCCTGTTTCTGTAAAATCTAGCCTTAACTGTGGAAGGTAGTGTTTCTGACTCGTCGCCTCTACACTTTCAGATGAAAATCTTTGCAGGTAATCTGTAAATAATCCTTGGTAGTAGGCAGACTGCTCTCGCAAGCTCTCAGGCAAAATCAGCCCAAACTCTCCCTCAGACAAGTTTTGCATCTTGTCCATAAACTCTGAAGAAACGGTAATCTTTTCTTCTATCAGATAGCGCGGTGAGACATAGATAACATTCCCTGACGGTGTGTAGTCACTGAGACGATTGCCATCTAGGTCCACTTCTGCTCCATCTGAGAAATTGTCAACATTGCTCATGATATAAAAAGAGTCTGTATTGGCTAACCGTTCTTCAGTAAATGTCTGCCACTCACGATTATCCTTACGCATTCCTTCTTCATCGGCAAATGCACTAGACCAACCAAAGGATAGACGGTAACGGTCTGAGGACTGGCTCCATTTATCGCTAGCCTTCTCCATCTCCTGCATTTCACGGTAGTGGGGTAGGAGAGCAGTCGCACTCGAGCCGACTACCAACACGGCCAAGAGTTGCCCCACCATCATCAATGTCAGCATACGTTTGAGAGGGAGTTTCCCTTTCAATAGATCCACCAAACTATTTTCCTGTAAACCAAGTAGATACACGACACTTAGTAAGGTAGAAATCCCGGCCAGGATCAATCCATAAAATAGAAGAGCAATGATGACCAGTTGCACCGTTGCCATAAACAAGGCACCTTGATACCAGAGAATCCCCAATCCCAAAAGACTGGATACCAGCACTGAGCAGATAAGCTGTCTCACATCTTCTAACACCGGTCTGAGAGCCACCCCAAACAAGCTCTCACCAGCGATTAAGCGAATCCCTGCCTGACGAAGGGACTTGATCCGATAAATCAGGGTCAGACTCATAAAAGTCAGCAGAAAAATAGCTAGACTCAGTAGCCCCATTGGGGTAGCAGCCAAGAGGACGACCATCGAAAATGACTCTGTTCTATTCGAGACAACACCATTATAACCCAGTTCTTGCAGGGCGGTCTGTAAGCTCACTCCATCCAGACTCCCTGACACAATCAAGTAAGAACCTAATAAATCACTCGTTTCTGCACTCTCCTCGGAGGAAATGGTCAAACCTTCTGGAAGTTCTCCCTCACCATAAGTAGCATAGGTAAAGCGTGTTTCTCCAGCTTCATTTGGCTCAACGATCCGACGGGCGATGAGACTATTGTGCTCTACTGCCAAGTGACTCAAAGCCTCTGTCAGTTTTTCTCGATCAGCTACTGATTGGTCTAGCCCAGTACCCATCACATCAACAGAGGGATAGTTACCAAATAAAATCTCTTCTCGATGGTCAACAGAATTTATCACCATATAAAGCGATACCAATACCATTGAAATCAAAATAAATAAGCGTTTCATCATTTCCTCCAAAAAGTTACTTGGTCACTTAGTGAGAAGGTGACCAAGTAAAGCTAAACAATAGGGCTATACCATTCTAAACATTATAGTAGAATGCAACTTTCTCTCCCCAAGAAGTACGAATCCATGCACGAGAAGTCCCTCCATCACCAGCATATCCCTTATCAGATGAACCAGTTTTTCTACTAACAACTGTTGAGCTATGATATTTTGAAGAGTGATAGTAGTTTGAGTAAGCACCACCGTTAGCTGAACCATACGTCCAGACACCACCATCTGGATACTTAACCGCGGCCGATACTACTGCTACACTTCCACCTAATGTTGCTGCAAGGCTCGCTACAAGGGCTAATTTTTTAACTGTTTTTTCATATTGATACTCCTCTATTTTTGATTACAAGATTGTTGAGTTATTTGCTCCTCTTTCCATTATCAACGTTGATACTATTATATTACTAAATGATATTCTAAAATTATTTGTTTTTCTCTAAATTATCAAAATAGCACCCTGAAATGAACTTTTATAGTCATTATACTCCATCTTTATCACACTATCAAGGACACCAATGTCCTTAAAATCTAACTATTTCGTGTCATTTTTAGCTTATATATAAAAAAACAGTTCTAAAGACGAACTTTAGAACTGTTTTGATACGAGGACAAGGACATTTTTGTCACTGATTCACTATGTTTATAAATATTTTTTGACATCCTCTTGCCATTCCTCTGTCAATTTCTTTACTAGAAATCCATCTCCAATTAGCTGCGCAAATGTTTTAGAAGACTGATAAAATGATTCAGCTAAACTAAAATCTCTTTCTTCTCTTAATGCTTGCTTCCACAAAAACATAAATACAAGAGGTTTCTTTTGATAATCTTGAGTTTTATCCATAATTTCTTGTAAACACGATAGATAATCATTAAAGCAATCAGTTACTCCTACCTTTTCAAGACAACACATTCCTGAAATAAGAGTATCTCTAATTATAAAGAAGTTTTCTAATTGAGTTACCTTCTTCTGTTCTAAAAGAAAGAACATTAGCTTTTCGATTTGATTCACAAATTTGGCAAGATCTTTTCTAATGAGTATTTGATAAAAAAACAAACGAATCAACAACATATCATTTATTGAATAAACTTCTTTTTCTAGAATCTGAGGCATATGTTCCTCAAGTATTAACTCTGCATATTCAGGCCTTCTAGTTCTAGAAGTATCCAAACACGCCTGCAATACTTCACATGCTAATTGTTCCTCTTTAGGAAGATTATCAAAGTATGTTTTATAAATCTCTTCCAAACACGCTTCCTTCTTATCATACTCCTCTTCTTTACCATAGATTGGTTCACGTAAAATCTGGTATTTCAATTCTAAATAAGCAGGAGGAAGAGCTGAAAAATCCGGCATAAGGCTATAAGCTGGAACTCCTAGCCGGCGAGCAATATAGTCTAACTTGGGCAAACTCGGTTGCGAAGCTCCACTTTCAATTCGCGACAGTTGACGAACTGTCAGTTCTTGCTCATCTCCACAAAAATCTGGACGACTAATTCCTTTTTCTATCCGAATCTCTTTAATTTTTTGACCAATTAACATCAGACATCTCCTCTTCTACCTGCTTCGAAAAATACTGTGAAACTTAAAAAATTGTAACGGCTACATCTTTCCTACTCATAAGATTTCATAGCTACTTCCACTTCTGCCAAGGTGACCCCGAACAACTCTAGGCGTTTGAGGAGTTGCTTGCCGTTGGAATAGCCAATTCGGAGAGCCTCTCCCAGATATTCTCTGCGCTTACGGCTATCTGCCCCTGCTAGAAAACCAAGGCGAATCAAGTCGCTACGACTGATGTCAAACTGGCTCTCATATTCAAATTGTTCCGTCACCTGAGCTAGAGCCGTTTTCAGGTCTTCATAGCTGGCATGTTCTATTCCCAGAGAACGCCCCTTAGTTTTGGACTTAGGAACAGCTTCATCTCGTTTGAGGAAGGCATGCTGAACTGTTGGAATGGCCGTCATAATCATACGCCGAATCCGCTCCCCATTAAAATCTGGGTCTGTAAAGACAATGACTCCATGACGTTGGTGTAGACGCTGAATTCGCTCTATATCCTGATCATTGATGGCAGAACCTCGTGTCTCATAGGTCTCCACATCGAAATAACGCTTGAGATTGACCGTATCATCGCGACCTTCAACTACGATGACTTGAGAAATTTTTTCCTTCATTACTTGCTGTCCAATCCAAAAATTCGTTCTGCATTTGCAGTTGTTACCGCCGCTAGCTCTTCTGCCATCATGCCACGCAAATCTGCAATAAAATCCACTACATAGCGAGTATAGGCTGTTTTGTTTTCGCGACCACGCTTGGGTACAGGTGCTAAGTAAGGCGCATCTGTTTCCACCAAAATCTTGTCCAAAAGTAACTCTTTAGCTGCTTCTTGGATATCAGTAGCCTTCTTGAAAGTCACCACTCCTGAGAAGGAAATAGTCATGCCAAGCGCCACAAACTTCTCTGCCCACTCAAGCGTCCCTGAAAATGAATGCATGATACCACCTCGAGGACCAACTCCCTCACTTTTGATAATCTCATAGGTATCTTCCAGCGCATCACGGGTGTGGACAACAAAAGGCAAATCCAAGTCCTTAGATAACTGAATCTGACGACGAAAAACCTGCTCCTGCACCTCTTTTGGCGCTGTCATCCAATGGTAGTCCAACCCAATCTCACCCAAGGCAACTACCTTTGGATGCTTGAGCTTGTCAAGCAAGTAAGCTTCAATCTCCTCCGTGTAAGTCCCTGCTTCTGTAGGATGCCAACCAACAGTCGCATAGAGTTGGTCGTACTCATCCACCAACTCCAAAGCACGCTCAATCGTCGGTTTATCAAAACCAACAATATTCATCTGTGTCACACCCATCTCAGCAGCTAAGGAAATTTCTTCTGCCTCACGTCCAGCAAATTCTTCTACATTCAAGTGTGTATGTGTATCAAAAATCATCTCTTCTAACCTCGTTTTCTATCTTCTATTATACCAAAAAAGAGGAGGGGCACCCAATTTTTCGGTTTCCCTCCTCTCTTCCATAGAGAGCTATTCTGCTAGCTTTTCTATCCGATATTGCCCATCTTCTATTCCACAGTTAGAGACAGAAGAGACTGGTTACATTGATAGAATATCCCTTTTCAGCTAAAGTGTGTAATTATCTTGGGTTCTCACTTTTCTCACCCATCACTAGGATTGATGACTTCTCAAAATCCCCCTTATAATCTAACTTTAAGTAGAGAATAGAATTTTCTAGCTGTCCTATTTTCTACGTCTAGCCTTTCTTCCTAGCAAAGCAAAACCACTGGTTGCCGCCACTAGACCAAGACTAGCAAGTGCTGCACTTGATGCTGAACCTGTGTTAGGTAATTATTTGCCAGCAGGCACTTTAACAGTTGATTTTTCATCAGTAACTATGTACTACTCTAGATTCAATCTATTATATAAGAATGTTGAGTCACTAGCTCATCCTTCCATTATCTCTTATATTACAAAATACTCCATAATCTCCAGTAGAATAAATCTGGCTAGAGATTATGGAGTTATTTTCAGCCTTAATATCCTATCAAAAAATAATATTAAGATTCATTCAGTTAGATTTAGTTTACCAATTCACCATTAGCATTGACTCTATAGCCGTTTACTGTTGTATTGACTGCAAGCATACCTGATTCATCTACATAGTACCATTTCCCACTAACTTGGAACCATTGGCTAACTTTCATATCGCCATTACTGTTGAGGTAGTACCATGAACCATTGTCTAGTAACCATCCTGTGGCCATTGAACCATTACTATTGAGGTAGTACCATGAGCCATTGTATAGCAACCATCCTGTGGCC
>NZ_VMLH01000105.1:0-4773 GCF_013276595.1 Streptococcus sp. 10824 | reverse complement strand
TTGTTATGACGCGCTTACAGAGTATTACACCTCAGATGCACCACATGCCCGTCGTACTTCAAAAAAACTGAAGTCAGATTTCACTGACCTCAGTTTTTTATTATTTAGCATAATCTACTGCACGAAGCTCACGAATCACGGTTATCTTGATATTTCCTGGGTAATCGAGATTGTTTTCAATTTTCTCACGAACTTTGTGAGCTAAGATTGTGACTTTGTCGTCCTTGATTTTTCCTGGATTGACCATGATACGAATTTCACGTCCTGCTTGAAGGGCAAAGCTATTTTGTACCCCTTCAAAGCCGTTCGCAATTTCTTCCAAATCATGGAGACGCTTGATGTAGCTTTCAAGAGACTCACTACGAGCACCTGGACGAGCTGCGCTCAAGGCATCTGCTGCAGCAACGATAACTGCAATGACGCTCTCAGCTTCAACATCTCCGTGGTGACTAGCAATCGTATTGACCACAACTGGATGTTCCTTGTACTTACGTGCCAATTCCATACCGATTTCAACGTGGCTACCTTCAACCTCGCGGTCAATGGCTTTTCCGATGTCGTGAAGGAATCCAGCACGACGGGCAAGAGCCGCATTCTCACCAAGCTCGCTGGCCATAATACCAGCTAACTTAGCAACCTCAATCGAATGGCGCAAAACATTTTGGCCATATGAAGTCCGGAATTGCAAGCGACCCATAATCTTCATCAAGTCTGGATGAAGGTTTGGTGCGCCAATCTCATAGGCAGCAGCCTCACCGTATTCACGGATCTTATTGTCAATCTCTTGACGGTTTTTCTCAACCAACTCTTCGATACGAGCTGGGTGGATACGACCATCCTTGAGCAACATTTCCATAGTCATACGGGCAATCTCACGACGAATCGGATCAAATCCTGACAAGGTCACCACTTCTGGTGTATCGTCGATAATCACATCGACCCCTGTCAAACTTTCAAAGGTACGAATGTTACGACCTTCACGACCAATAATGCGTCCCTTCATAGTATCGTCTGGCAGATGAACCGTTGAGTTTGTTGACTCCGCTACATATTCACCAGCGATACGTTGCATAGCTTGAACCAGGATGTCCTTGGCCATTTTGTCAGAACGTTCCTTGACCTCTTGCTCAGCTTCGCGAATACGACTGGCAATCTCCTTGGTCAAGTTTTCCTCTGTCTGTGCCAAGATAATATCTCGTGCTTCTGCCTGAGACAGAGCACCAATACGCTCTAGTTCTGCTTCTTTTTGTCTTTCGACTTCCTCTAATTGCTCTTCACGCGCATCAAGGTTTTTCGCTCTATCAGAAATACTTTGTTCTTTTTGTTCAAGTGTTTGTTCTTTACTCGTCAAATTGTCGTCCTTACGGTCAAGGCTAGTAGCTCTCTCTGTCAAACGACTTTCGATTTGTTTGAGTTCTTGACGTTCTGATTTGAATTCAGCGTCCACTTCTTCACGGTATTTTCTGGCTTCTTCTTTGGCCTCCAATAGTGCTTCTTTTTTAAGAGACTTGCTTTCACGTTTGGCTTCATTAACAAGTAAATCCACTTCACGCTCAGCTTGTCCACGTAAATTAGTTGCTTCTTGTTCAGCATTTAAAAGCATCAACTCTGCAGCTTCCTGAGATGATTTCATCTTAGCTGAGATGCTGACATATCCAATGACTAAACCAATGATGACGGCAAAAACAGCAATCGCAAGCGACATGATTTCCATGTTTTTACCTCATTTTATTGTTATTCCGAATGACATACATTCTTTTACATTCTACCATAAAAAAGTGATTTTCACAAACCTTAAATGGATATCGCTAACATCCGCATTATCACTATCATAGTTATCATTTACAGATATAAAGCGAATACCTTTTTCAAGAAATATCTTTTGTAAGTACTTTCCTGACTCGATATAATCTCTGCCGAAACGAGATAAATCTTTTACCATAATGATAGAAAACTTTCCTTTATTCAGGTCATCAATCATATTCTTAAAATTTGGTCGCTCAAAATTAGAACCACTATATCCATCATCTACATATTCATAGGATAATTCAATAGATTTCTCTTCTACCTCAAAAGCAAAAAGGATAAATTCCCCCTACACTTAAAATTTATCCCTCTTGGTAACCTCTTTTATTAATTTTTTTGATAAAGAAAACGCACATTTTATTTAACTGGTGCTGAAATATTTATAATAATATTTTTTTAGTTCTTTCTAGAATAATGATATTAAGATTTTTCATATATCTTATATATTCTTCTTCTGTGCTAGCAATCCTAATATCTTCTTTATCTAAAAAGACAACCTGATTGTTCTCTAAATCTGATTTAATTAAATCTATAATTTTATTTTGCTCATATATAAATCCTTCTAACTTAAAAAACTCGACAAATTTCTCAAATCCATTTTTACAATTATCATCATCAAAAAATAGTTCAAACCATTCACGGTAATTCTCTATAGCATAATCTATTTTTGAATTATTATTTCCCGCAAACCATTCTTTTATAGCATATAGTGTTAAATCAAAACGATCATAATATCCTTTATAAATTCCATTCTTGATTCTAGGTTTTCCACCTCTAGCTGTATTAACGGTTTCTGATTTTCCACCACCTCTAGGGAAAAGAATGTGTCCACCTATTGTTCTTGAAATACTCAAATGATCTAAAATTATTCTGTCGTTTAATCCTGCCTTTCTTGCCCAATAAATAGAGGCTCCTATATAATCACTTGATAATAAATACTTATCCTTATCAATAAATAAAGTATAAAAATCTCCATTTCCAAAGTTTTGGCATTTATTACATACAGATGTTATTTTAAGTTTTTCTTTTGAATCATCATCAAAAAACATCTTACATAAATCATCGTACAACGCCTTACTACATACATCAGGATCCTTTCTATTATATAATGAAAAACCTTTGGGAAAATAAGGATATAAATCAAATAGATAATTTTTAAACTTCATATTTATTATTCTCCATTAAATCTTTTTAGGAAATTTAAAGTCAAATTTTCCTCCAAGCACACCCGCACTTACTCCCGCAACTACTACAAGTGTTGTACTAATTGTTCCTATTTTCTTCACGCCACTGTTTAGCTCTTTTGTTAAATAAAACAACATTGATCATATCTGCTTCACTTACATACTTGTAAGACAACTGTTCGTTGGTAAGATCTTTTAAGAGATATTCTTTGATTGCATCTGTATGAATTTTGTAGTTAATCTTAGAAATTTCTCTATTCAAATTCCAGCCTAATGATATCTTAGAATTTTAATCTGACTTAAGTCTTTTGTAATCCTGAATTACATACATCTTAAATTCAGCAGAAATACATGAAGCAAATTCAAAGGCAATATCTGTATGTGCAAATGCACCACCATATCTTCCACCTTTTGAGATAATTCCGATTGCTCCAGTTTTCTCTACCCATTTCTTAGGAGACAATGTAAATGAATTATATCCAGCTTCCGATTTAATTCGGTCGAATTCGACCGAATTGAAATTCATGTTGTTTAAGCTTTTCCATAAACCAAGAAACTCAATTGTATCTTTTCTTCTCATCCAATTTTTAATTACATCACTCGATACTTATCCGAACGATAAGCTCCACGTAAGGTGTTCGCAATCGACCAAACTGCATTGACTACATTTGAAATCTGAACATCGTTCGACTGGAATATCGGTAGTTTTTCTTTAAAATTAGACATTTGCTTCCCCTGTTTTTATGATTTACAATTCTCTTCATTATACCACAAATTAAGAGTTATAAAGCGGATTCAAGGGTAAAGATCGAAGTTCATATACTAACTTTCTTTTCTGAGTTTTTGTCTTTTGTATTAGGGATTCTGTCATTTTCCAAAAAACTTTATCTTAAACTTACTAATAAAAATTTAAAAAATAAAAAGCCTACTTCGCAGTAGACTTAGTAATGATCTTTAAAGGACAAGAAAGCCACGCTATCTCCATCCATCATATAAATCAAGCGATTTTCTGCGTCGATACGACGTGACCAGGCTCCTTGGTAGTCATACTTTAGTGGTTCTGGCTTACCTATTCCTGTAAAGGGATCACGTTGAATATCCTTGATTAGTTTATTGATTCTTTTTAACGTTTTCTTGTCCTGGGTTTGCCAGTAGCAATAATCTGCCCACGCATCTTCTGTAAACTTGAGTAGCATTCATCACTCCTCAATAACATGGACCTGAGTACTTCCAGCACGAACTTGAGCCATTCCTCGCAAGACCTTGTCAGATAGTTCCTTATTTTGAACGATTCTCAGAGTTTCTTGAATACTATCCCACTCGCTCTTTGAAAGGACTACAATGTCCTCGTCTGGATTTTTATTAACCACTGTCAAAGGCTCAAATTCATCGTTTACCTTCTTCATGTAGTCCTTTAAATGATTTCGGAATGTTGAGTAAAGGACTGCTTCCATAACCATACCTCGTTTTACCTCTTTTCCACTATTATACACGAAAAGAAAGAAATTGTCAGGAACTTGTACAAGATTTTCTTTTCCATCTATTTATACTCAATGAAAATCAAAGAGCAAACTAGGAAACTAGCCGCAGGTTGCTCAAAGCACTGCTTTGAGGTTGTAGATAAGACTGACGAAGTCAGCTCAAAACACTGTTTTGAGGTTGCAGATAGAACTGACGAAGTCAGCTCAAAACACTGTTTTGAGGTTGCAGATAGAACTGACGAAGTCAGTAACATATATACGGCAAGGCGACGTTGACGCGGTTTGAAGAGATTTTCGAAGAG
>NZ_VMLH01000104.1:0-6912 GCF_013276595.1 Streptococcus sp. 10824 | reverse complement strand
ATCCACACTATTTAGAACTTCAGCAAGAATATGGCAAAGACAGTGTTGAATACACCAAATATTTTGCAGGTAAAATGGTAGAGTCTTTAGTAAGAGAATTGAGTCATTTGGGATACAATCTTTTGATAGAGGGAACTTTACGAACTATTGATGTTCCAAAGAAAACAGCACAACTCTTGAAAAGTAGGGGATATGAAATACAATTAGCCTTGATTGCGACAAAGCCTAAGCTGTCCTATCTGAGCACCCTTATCCGATACGAAGAACTATACGCTATCAATCCAAATCAAGCACGCGCAACTCCAAAAGAACATCATGATTTCATTGTAAATCATCTAGTTGATAATACACGACAATTGGAAGAACTAGCTATCTTTGAAAGAATTCAAATTTACCAACGAGATAGAGGTTGTGTATATGATGCAAAAGAAAATACAACTTCAGCGGCAGATGTTCTTCAAGAGTTACTGTTTGGGGAGTGGAGTCAAGTAGAGAAGGATATGCTTAAATCTGGAGAAGAAAGATTGAAAGATTTAACTAATTGAAATGGTTGTTAGATCTTGAGTTTTAAAATAAAGCCTATTAAAAATTGCTATCTCTTAGATTATGGTAAAAAAATGGCTTTTAATTAAACTAACAAAGTGAGTATAAATAAAAGTAATAAATCTCACCGTCATTCTTTTTTAAATTAATCGTTGTTCTCAAAATATTTCCAATTTATCGGACTTTTTGTACTAGTCTTATACTTTTTAGTTAATTCTATCTGGCCTATAGTATTGAAAATAATTTGTAGACTTGGCAATGAGAATTCGTTACAGTTTAGTAGAGCCGACGTATTCCGAACATCATTTACGGCGGTGTGAAAGGTGATATAAATAATATTATATCTATTGATATTCAAAATCGTTTCCTCACTCAGATTCTTTTATAATCGAGAATATATTAATAAAATCTATTTTTGTATTTAATATTAAAACATCGTAAAATATAGTAATTCTACAAAAAGAAAGGAAAAATAAAATGACTACAACTAAAAATCCCTGGAATCAATTATCTAACGTCGATATAAATGGAGAGCAAGCTATTCTTGCTACCGAAGATGTTGAACTAATCAAAAAATACACCTCTACAAAACACTACAAAAATCTAAAAGATGATATCTACCGTTTACAATTAGGTTTTTGTCCGCAACAATTTGTGGGGGATATTCAAAATGCTGATATCATTGTTTTATCTAAAAATCCTGGCTACACCCCTGAATTTAAAACACTTTATGACCACGATAAAAACTACCAAAAGACTCTTTTAAATAATCTACAGCTAAAAGGAAACCTCTATTTTCATGCTTTTGACCTAGATACGAATGAATTTGGTTACTGGGCTAAAAAGTTTAAAGTATGGTTTGATGATGTAGACAATTTACAGGATTTAAAAGAAAAGCTTCCTTGGTTTTCAAAACACGTTGCTTTAGCTGAATATTTTCCATATTACTCTACTAAGTACGATGATAAATTAAATGATTTTATAAGCAAAGAAGGTTATTTCCCAACACAAAAGTTTTTATTCAATTTAATTAGAGAACGTGTTTTGGATGACAATGATCCTGTAATCATTATCATCACACGATCTTACAATAAGTGGTACGATGCAATTCCTCAATTAAAAGAGTATAAAAATTGTTATGAAACGAGTAATCCTAGTAATCCTTCTTTAAAACCTGAGAATTTATTAAAAGTCAAACGATATTCTGCTAAAAAAGAGGTTGAAAAAGTATTAGAAGATTCATTGAAAAAGCTAGAGCATAAATAAAACAGTCTCTTTTTAATGCTATCGTAAATACTGTATTGTGTAGTTATTAGTAAACCTATATATTGTCCCCAAATTTATTTAGATTATTCTCTAGGATTTTACTTGATTTTAAAGAAAATATAGTTTAACATATAAATAGTTCAGAATCAGAATGAAGGTAGAATAAGAGGATTATTTTAATTAATTTTTAATAGTATGGAGCAGAACTTTTATAATATATTTAAATAGGAGTAAAAAAATGAATTATCAAAAATTAAATGATATTACTGGTGCTACCAAAAATGAAAAAGATAAATACTATGTTTACGGACTCTATGAAGAAGGTAAGCAACTACCTTTCTATATTGGTAAAGGAGAGGGAACTCGCCTAATATCACATATCGATGAAGCGCTTACAGAGATAAATCAAGAAGAAAACATACAAATTAGTAAAAAAATTCAAATTATTAGAAAACATAAGGGCAAAATTATACCTGTAATCATTTAAAGCACCCATTAGTTCAACAAACGAAAATTGGATAAAGTGGGATATTTTTAAAATATATATATTTATGTTACAGTAATATTGACTTTTAAAAAAGGATTGATTCTAATGAAGAAAGCAGACAAGTAAGCCTCCTAAATTCACTTTAGATAAAAATTTAGGAGGCATATCAAATGAACTTTAATAAAATTGATTTAGACAATTGGAAGAGAAAAGAGATATTTAATCATTATTTGAACCAACAAACGACTTTTAGTATAACCACAGAAATTGATATTAGTGTTTTATACCGAAACATAAAACAAGAAGGATATAAATTTTACCCTGCATTTATTTTCTTAGTGACAAGGGTGATAAACTCAAATACAGCTTTTAGAACTGGTTACAATAGCGACGGAGAGTTAGGTTATTGGGATAAGTTAGAGCCACTTTATACAATTTTTGATGGTGTATCTAAAACATTCTCTGGTATTTGGACTCCTGTAAAGAATGACTTCAAAGAGTTTTATGATTTATACCTTTCTGATGTAGAGAAATATAATGGTTCGGGGAAATTGTTTCCCAAAACACCTATACCTGAAAATGCTTTTTCTCTTTCTATTATTCCATGGACTTCATTTACTGGGTTTAACTTAAATATCAATAATAATAGTAATTACCTTCTACCCATTATTACAGCAGGAAAATTCATTAATAAAGGTAATTCAATATATTTACCGCTATCTTTACAGGTACATCATTCTGTTTGTGATGGTTATCATGCAGGATTGTTTATGAACTCTATTCAGGAATTGTCAGATAGGCCTAATGACTGGCTTTTATAATATGAGATAATGCCGACTGTACTTTTTACAGTCGGTTTTCTAATGTCACTAACCTGCCCCGTTAGTTGAAGAAGGTTTTTATATTACAGCTCCAGATCCATATCCTTCTTTTTCTGAACCGACTTCTCCTTTTTCGCTTCTTTATTCCAATTGCTTTATTGACGTTGAGCCTCGGAACCCTTAACAATCCCAAAACTTGTCGAATGGTCGGCTTAATAGCTCACGCTATGCCGACATTCGTCTGCAAGTTTAGTTAAGGGTTCTTCTCAACGCACAATAAATTTTCTCGGCATAAATGCGTGGTCTAATTTTTATTTTTAATAACCTTGATAGCAAAAAATGCCATTCCAATACAAAACCACATACCTATAATCGATAACCACATAACAGTCATAAAACCACTCCTTTTTAACAAACTTTATCACAAGAAATATTTAAATTTTAAATGCCTTTATTTTGAATTTTAAGGGGCATTTTAAAGATTTAGGGGTAAATCATATAGTTTTATGCCTAAAAACCTACAGAAGCTTTTAAAAAGCAAATATGAGCCAAATAAATATATTCTAATTCTACAAACAAAAATTTGAGCAAATTCAGTGTCGATTTTTTAAGACACTGCCCAGTTACATGCAAATTAAAATTTTCATGATTTTTTATAGTTCCTAACAGGGTTAAAATTTGTATAACGAAAGTATAATGTTTATATAACGTTAGTATAATAAAGCATTTTAACATTATACTTTTGATAATCGTTTATCGTCGTCATCACAATAACTTTTAAAATACTCGTGCATAATTCAACAGCTGACCTCCCAATAACTACATGGTGTTATCGGGAGGTCAGCTGTTAGCACTTATATTTTGTTATTGTTCTTCCTCGATTTCGTCTATCATTTTGTGATTAATTTCTCTTTTTTCTTGTTCTGTTAAGTCATAAAGTTCACTAGCTAAATACTCTTTTTGTTTCCAAATATAAAAAATTTGATAGATATATTCGGTTGGATCAATTTCTTTTAAGTAATCTAAATCCCCATTTTTTAATTTCTTTTTAGCCTCTTTAAATAATCCTGAATAAACTAATACCTGTTTACCTTTAAGTGATTTATAAAATGCATCAAAGACTTTTTGATTTATTAAATAATCACTATCTTTACCAGAATACTTAGCCATTTCATATAATTCTTTATTATTATTTTGTCTTATTTTTTGAACTTGAACTTGTGTTATTTCTGAAATGCCCGTTACATCACGCCATAAATCTAACCATTCTTGTTGGCTAATATAATATCTTTTATCTGTGAAATACGATTTATTTACTGCAATTAACACATGAAAATGAGGATTATAATCATCTCTTTTTTTATTATATGTAATCTCTAACTTACGAACATATCCCTTTATAACACTACCTACTTTTTTTCTCTTTATAAGTTTTCTAAAAGAATTATTATAACGTTTTATTTCATTTTCTAATTCATCACTCATTACATTAGGTGTAGTCAAAGTTAAAAAGATAAACTCCTTTTTCTCTTGCTGCTTAATATATTGCATCATCAAAGATAAACCCAATGCATCTTTTCTAGCTTTTCTCCAAGCACAGACAGGACAAAATCGATTTTTACAAGAATTAGCTTTATATAATTTCTGTTTTTCTAAAGTTTTATCAGCTACAAAAGACAGAAATGTATTGCAATCTTCAACTAAATCCATTTGATTCTCTCCAATATGACGTTTAATAAATTTCTGAAATACTTGATTTCTTTGTTTTTTCTCAGTATACTTTTCCATGTTATAACACATAAAAACAACTTAGTTTTCACAAACTATGACAATAAAAAAAGTTGCTTTTTCCCCTTTCTATGTATGTTTTTTACTAGTCATTTAAAACGATACATTAATAGGTACGAAAAAGCAACTTTTTTTGCGCTTAAAACCAGTCATACCAATAACTTAAGGGTAACTAGCCTCGCCGGCAATAGTTACCCCTATTATTAAATACAGCTAATCCAGAGGTCAAGGATTATCTTTTAAAGGTTGCGACTTATTGGATTGAAGAGTTTGATATCGATGCTTGGCGTTTGGATGTGGCTAATGAGATTGACCATCAGTTTTGGAGGGATTTTCGCAAGACAGTTCTAGCTAAAAAGCCTGATCTTTATATTTTAGGAGAAGTCTGGCATACGTCTCAGCCTTGGCTAAATGGAGATGAGTTCCACGCGGTCATGAATTATCCTTTATCTGATAGCATCAAGGACTATTTCTTACGAGGAGTTAAGAAGACAGACCAGTTCATCGATGAAATCAATGACCAATCTATGTATTACAAGCAGCAGATTTCAGAAGTTATGTTTAATCTCTTGGATTCGCATGATACAGAGCGAATCTTGTGGACGGCCAATGAGGATGTTCAACTGGTCAAATCAGCCTTAGCCTTTCTCTTTCTACAAAAAGGAACACCGTGTATCTATTACGGAACAGAGTTATCCTTAACTGGAGGTCCAGATCCAGATTGCCGTCGTTGTATGCCTTGGGAACGCGTCTCAAGTGATAATGATATGCTGAACTTTATGAAGAAGCTGATTGAGATTCGGAAACCCGCGTCAGCAATCATTCAGCATGGCAAGTATAGTCTCCAAGAAATTAAACAAGATGTAGTAGCATTGGAATGGAAATGCGATGGACAAATTCTTAAAGCTATCTTTAACCAGTCCAAAGAAGATTATCTTTTAGAGAAGGAAACAGTAGCACTAGCAAGCAATTGCCAAGAATTAGAGAATCAGCTTGTCATCTCTCCAAAAGGATTTGTGATTTTCAAAAACTAGTTGATGAAGGTTATGATTTTTTACTCAACTTGTATAGTATAATAAGGCTAGTTACTAAACTTGTAAAGGAGAACTTAAATGAATTGTAGAGGACATGAAACAAGACAAAGAATTGTTAGAGATTTTGAAGTTCAGCCTAAAGCACATATTAAGCTGTTAGCAAATCAACAAAAACATAGTGATGCAGGAGCAACTATTGAAGATGAATATTATGTATTTATCGCTGAGAGTAAAATTGATGGCAAGAAGGAAGTTATTCAGTGTGGCATGGGTGCGGCAAGGGATTTTTTAGAACTAATTAATCACAAAGGGCTACCTCTTTTTAATCCGCTTGTAGGTAATTCTCATGTAAATAATAGACAAGAACATTACAATAGAGGGAGTGGAAATTTACAACCTGAAGAGTGGAATAAAACTGCAAAACAGCTTTATAATGCGATAATGTGGTTGATTATCTTATGGGATGCTAAACCGGATACACCTTTATTTGATTTTAAAGACGAAGTAATTAAGTATAAAACATATGAGCCTTTTGATATCAAGATAAAAAGAGTGAATACCACTATAAAGAATGGTAGTCAAGGGAAAACTCTAACTGAGATGATTAATGGCTACAGAGCGGATAACGATATTAGAGATGAAATTTGTAACTTTGATCTTCTGAAAAATAAAATTCGTGATATGAAAGATCAACAAGGAAATACAATGGAATCTTACTTTTAGTTATTGTTGAATTTTGGGTATTCTATAAAATATCCCAATTAAGATTTAAATAGTAGACTATACAATATAGTTAAAATATCAGTAAAAACAACACTTTATTGAGATGTTGGATACGCTTTACTAATGGCCTAATAATACAAGTATAAATATTTATGGCTCTTTAGGTGGCTTTTTTAGAAGTAAAGTTTAGGCTAGAAAAAAAGTATAACGCACCAAAATTGGTGCGTTATACTTTTTTATGCTATAATTG
>NZ_VMLH01000103.1:0-1169 GCF_013276595.1 Streptococcus sp. 10824 | reverse complement strand
AAGAAACCTTTAAGGCCATTTTGAAAGACGGGCATCTGGTCCTTTCCAATAATCTAGCTGAACGCGCCATTAAATCATTGGTTATGGGACGTAGTAAAAGAGTCCGGTGGACTCTTTTAGCCTAAGCTAAATTTTAAAAAGCGAGGGTGGTTGTTTTCTCAAAGTTTTGAAGGAGCTAAAGCAACAGCTATTATTATGAGTTTGTTGGAAACAGCTAAACGTCATCAACTAAATAGTGAAAAATATCTATCCTATCTTCTAGAATGTCTTCCAAACGAGGAAACTCTCGTAAACAAAGAGGTTTTAGAGGCTTATTTACCATGGACTAAAGTTGTACAAGAAAAGTGCAAATAAGAAATCTCCAGATTAGGAACTATCCGTGAGTTCTCTAGTCTGGAGATTTTTCAATATACTTCGTTATTGGGCGGTTACTTACCGTTACACTACAGTTGACAAAGAGCCATTTAAAAAGCGAACAATTCTAAAATTGTTCGCTTTTTATCTAATGTACTCGATTCCTAAAATAATCAGCAGAATTAATAGGGCTCATTTTTAAAATACAGAAGAATGTATATCAGCTTGACTAAACTTTTATTTTAGTCTTCTTTTTTCTTTCTAAACGCAAATCCGAGTCCACTTAGCATACCAAGAAGTCCTAGAGAAGCAAGAGTCGCATTTGATTCTGTTCCTGTATTTGGCAATACATTATGTGATTTACTTGGTTGTTCCGTAGAGACTGTTAGCTTAGCTGGTGTTGTTACATTAGGAACTTCCACAGCTGCTTTACCTGGTTCTGTAATCTTAGCATTACCTACAACCGTAGTATCTGGTAATTGATCATTTGGAACCTTAGCTGAACCATTGTCACCAATCGTCACTTTAATTGGACGACCATCCTTACCTGGAAGTTCTACCATTGTTCCTTCTGGATAAGTTGAGCCATCTGGTTTCTTAGGTGTTACTGTAACGTCACCTGTAGTAGGATCTTGTACCAAGTCAATAGTTGGTGTCTTACGGGCTGGTGTTGTTACATCCACTGGTTGTGATGGTTTCTTGTTCGGTTCTGTTACTTTACCTTTACCTGGCACAGCACCTTTCGGAAGCTTGTCATTTGGTACTTCACCTGAACCATTGTCGCCAATTGTGACTGTGATTGTTGTTCCATTTTC
>NZ_VMLH01000102.1:0-7254 GCF_013276595.1 Streptococcus sp. 10824 | reverse complement strand
TTCATTGAGTATAAAATACAAGAAATACCTCGATTTTGAAGTCGAGGTATCTTTTTTTACATTTGCACAATCTTGCGATAGCTTCTTGAAGTAATCATGAAAATCAACACATAGTCGATGAGGAAGATAGCGCAGATAGACAAGGTCACAATCAACATCATAGTCGTATCTATTACACCAATCACTTTTAAAATCAGACTAAGCATATGGTAGGCAAAGGCGAGATGTATGAAGGCAAAGAGCAAAGGAAGGAAGAAAACAGTTAAAACCTGTTTGTTGATGGTTTGCTTGATTTGCTTTTGATCTAAACCGACTTTCTGCAAGATAATAAAGCGCTCACGGTCTTCATAACCTTCAGAAATTTGTTTGTAATAGATGACCAGAACGGTTCCGACCATAAAGATAATGGATAGGAAAATACCGATAAAGAAGACACCACCAAAGAGGGCACTCATCTGAGCACTAGCATCTGATAGATTACTACCATACACATAGCTACCTTCCGTGTTTAATTGAGCATTAAACTGATCGAGGTATTTATCATACTCGTCAGCGACTTTGAGTTGTTCTTCTTCACTGATATTTACATTCATACCACCGTAAAACTGATTATAGATAGCCGAATCTGGGAATTGATCCAAAAAGGCTTGTAAATCAGGTACAACAAGATAATTGTAATCAGCAGTCAAAATATTAAACTGATTTGGGACATGGTTGACAATAAAATCTTTATTAAATTCTTCTTTTACAGAAAATTGATGATCATTCAGAGTTAGAGTTTTCTGTTCTTTAACTCCCTCATTCTTTGCAAAGAGTCCGACCTCATTTCCTGATAGAGACAGTTTTTGACCAGTCATATTTTCATAATCTTTTTGGTCAAATACCATGAAAACTGTTTTTGGTTGGACACGGTTTTGTCCTTTTTCAAAAATAGTTAACTTGGTTCCTTCTTGATTTGCAATACCAAAGTTACTGTAACGAAGCACTTCTTTCTCTTTGACACTATAACCTTTGTCACTTGCAAACTGGCTCAAGAGTTTGTCCAAATCTTCTTTTTCAACATTTTTTCCAGTAATGCCAAAGTCATGCGGATTCATCACTTTTTTAAAGGATTCTGAGGCATTGAAAATGCTTGTCGCTGCTGACATGGTTACCAAAACCATTGTTGACAAGATAGCGATGGTTGCTAGTCCAACTGCATTTTTCTTCATACGGAAAATCAAGTTGGAAACAGAGATGAGGTTATTAGGTTGGTAATAGTATTTCTTATTTTTCTTTAAGATTTGAAGGAAAACGGTAATCCCTGCATTAAACAATAGATAAGTACCAAAGATAACCAGCAAAACAGCTAGGAAGAAGGTTGTTAAGGCTGTAAGAGGATCGGTTACCGTAAGGGCAAGATAATAGCCAATCCCTAAACTTATGGAACCAAGAATAGTTTGGAGAGGTAGGAAACGACCTCTTTTCTCTCCGCTTGCTTTCTCACGCGAGAGCTGGAGGGCATTCATACGGGCGATTCGAAGGGCATTCAGGAACATGAGGCCTAGGAAAATCAATCCAAAGACAAGAAGTACTGCAATGACAACATTCATTTGGAAGGTAGCGACCAGCTCAACCTTCAATTTCATCAGTTTGAGCAAGAAAGCGAAAATTAACTTGTCAAACAAGGCTCCAATACCGATACCCGCTCCAACAGTTAGAATCCCAAATACCACTAACTCCTTAAAGGTCATACTGATAAGATGACGCTTCTCCAAGCCCAACATGCCATAAATCCCCAGTTCCTTGGAACGGTTTTTCATGACAAAACTATTGGCATAGAGGACGATAATGGCTGACGCAAGGGTGACGACAAACATACCAAATCCAAGTGTAGCCTGAATGGTTGTTCCTCCACGGATTTCAGCAATCTTGGGATTGAAGGTTAGAGAGTAAAAGAGATAGGTGACAGTGACTGCCAAGAGAACAGCCAGCGCAAAAGGATAGTAGAGTTTGCGGTTTTTAATCAAGTTCGATACCGCTAACTTATTGGTTAATCGAAACATACTAATTCACCTCGCTTGCCATGACAGTCAAGGTATCAGAGATTTCTTGGAACATCTGACGCTCTGTCTTCTCTCCACGGTAGATTTGGTTGTAAAGAATGCCGTCTTTGATAAAGAGTACACGTTTAGCTCTGCTGGCTGCTGCTGTGGAATGGGTTACCATGAGAATGGTTTGGCCGCGCTCATTGATTTCATCAAAGACATCAAGTAAGGCTGCAGAAGACTTGGAATCAAGGGCACCTGTTGGCTCATCCGCAAGGAGAATTTCAGGTTCTGTGATGATGGCGCGGGCTACTGCTACACGCTGTTTCTGACCACCTGAAATTTCGTAAGGGTACTTCTCTTGCAATTGGTTGATACCTAGATTCTCAGCAGTCACCACCAATTTCTTCATCATTTCCGTAATAGGTCTTCTTGACAAGACAAGGGGAAGCAAAATATTGTCCTTAACAGATAGAGTATCTAGCAAGTTAAAGTCTTGGAAGACAAATCCTAGCTTTTCACGACGGAAGCTAGAAGCCTGTGAATTTTTAATGGTTGCGGTGTCAGTTCCATTCAGGTAAACCTGACCACGAGTTGGTTTATCCAGCATAGCTAGAATATTGAGAAGAGTTGATTTACCAGAACCAGACTCACCCATGATGGCAACGTAGTCACCCTTTTCGACGGTAAAGTGAATATCCTTGAGGGCTTCTACTTGGTTGCCCTGAAAACGAGTTTTATAAATTTTTTGAACGTGTTTTACATCTAAAAGTGTCATGAGAATCTCCTTTCTTAATATCCCATCAAATGAAATGTTGCTTGCATCATAGCGCATCCCAGTTGAACACGCTCGATATCTTTGTGACTTGGTTTTCTTGTTTTCTTATGTAAGATTTGTTTCATGATGTTACTCCTTTGTTCTTTATGAGTCTAGTTTACATCAAAAAAAGACCGCTTGCCATAACCTAACCTTACAAAAGAGACTTTAATCTTACATTTTTGTAAGATTGGGGGAAATGTAAGCAAAATTACTTAGAAAATGATTTGATTTCCTATTTTTAAAGTTGTAAAATATAAGTATGAAAAGGCTTACTTTAAAAAGGAGGAAGCGGGAACTAACATTTTAGTAAGGTTACCTAGATAACATGCCATTCAATTTAACACTTGCAAGTCGTTCAACCTATAAGGAAAGAAGGTGCGCTTTAATGAAACATAAAGAACATATACTCATCGGATTTCTCTATCTGCTCTCTCCATTCATCGGTCAGCTCTCAGTTGAACACACACTTTATCGGTACAGAATTTACCGGCACTGCTTATGTTATTTGCTGGTTATCAGTTGTTATCAGCATCCACCATTTTTCCAAAAATGTATTGTCTCAGCAGCAAAAATAGATTAAAAAACTGAGTTTAAAATAATATTTTTAGTTTACAGATGAGACTGGCGAAATATTATTAAAAGTAAAAAAGCTTTAAATCAAGCAGTTTAGACTATTGATTTAAAGCTTTTTGCTTATTCCAAATCTTTTGTTAAACCTCACCAAAACCAGCCTTCATTGTCGTCAATAGCTTGGGCTTCTTTGCGTTTGCGTGGGCCTGTTCCATACATTTCTGCTTCGATTTTTTCCTTGGTTGGCATGATAGAAGCTAGGATGATATAGATAATCACGCCAAGTCCAAAGTTTGCGACTGTAAAAATAGCAAATAGAAAACGAACCAGGGTAACATCAAAGTTCCACTTGTCTGACAGACCCGCCAGAACTCCTGAAATCATGCGATTTCGTCTCATTTTATAAAATTTACTGTTCATGATATTTCCTCTTTCTGCTAGGTTAGACATAGTATATCACGGGTAGGCTCGGCTTTCATCAGTCCTCAGGCTGATTTATTAGTAGCAATTTACCTCGACAAAGTCCACAGCGATAGCGTTTGGTATCAATCCTACGCTTGCGATGATACCTTTGCTGGCAGGATTGACAACGATAAAGTTTGAGTGGTTTAGAGTGGCTATTTGTCAAGGAGGGCACAAAGCGTAATCCATCCACTGCTTTCAACAGTTCCTTAAAATCCCGATCCTTGTGTTGATAGCCCTTTCCTTGAAAATAGAGGTGATAATGACAGAGTTCATGTCGGACAATTTTCCTAAAAACGTCCAACCCCAGTTCCTGATAAACCTTGTGATTAAAATCCAAATGCCCATCTTTGGGGAAAAATCGCCCACCTGTCGAACGTAGACGCCTATTCCACTGGGCATGATGGATAAAAGGTCTGCCGAAGTCTTCTAGCGAAACCTGCTTGACGTAATCAGTTAGATTCATCTGGAGCTAGGAGCGACAGATTGACTTTTTCACGTTCAGTATCAATTTTCTTGACCCAAACGGTCACCAAATCTCCAACTGACACCACTTGGCTAGGATGTTTGATAAATTTGCGACTCATGTGGGAAATATGAATGAGACCGTCCTCGTGAATTCCAATGTCAACGAAGGCACCGAAGTCAACGACATTACGCACCACACCCTCTAGCTTCTGCCCAACCACTAAGTCCTTGATATCCAGGACATCTTGGCGAAGCATAGGTGCGTCAAAGGAATCACGGAAATCTCGACCTGGTTTGAGAAGATCTGCAATGATATCTTTAAGAGTTTCGGGACCAAGGTCTAGCCCTTGCGCCATTTCCTTGACTGAAAGAGACTTGAGTTTGCCTTGGGCTTCTTCATTCAGGTCCTTAATGTCCAAGCGTTTGAAAAGTTCCTTAACGGCAGCGTAATTTTCTGGGTGAACTCCTGTATTATCAAGAATATTGCTACTTTCAGGGATACGAAGGAAACCAGCTGCCTGTTCAAAGGCCTTAGCCCCCAAACGAGGAACTTTCTTGATTTGGGAGCGTGAAGTGATTTTTCCTTCTTCTTCACGGTATTTGACGATATTTTCAGAGATGGTTTTATTGAGTCCAGCTACGTGTGAAAGAAGAGCTGGGCTGGCTGTATTGACATTGACACCGACTTGGTTCACCACTGTATCCACGACAAAGTCCAGACTTTCAGACAGTTTCTTCTGACTGACATCATGCTGGTATTGACCGACACCGATTGACTTAGGATCGATTTTGACCAATTCAGCAAGGGGGTCCTGCAAACGACGGGCGATAGAAATAGCAGAGCGTTTTTCAACGGTCAAGTCTGGAAACTCCTGACGAGCAAGTTCGCTGGCAGAATAGACCGAAGCACCACTTTCATTTACGATGACATAACTAACCTCAGGAAAATCTTTAAGAACTTCCGCCACAAAGGCTTCACTTTCACGACTAGCAGTACCATTTCCGATGGCAATAATCTCTACACCGTATTGACCAATCAAGTCTGCCAAATCTTTCTTGGCTTCTTCGATTTGACGAGCTGATGCTGGTTTAACAGGATAAATGACCTGAGTTGTCAGCATTTTCCCAGTTGCATCAACGACAGCTAGCTTGGCACCTGTACGAAAGGCTGGGTCAAATCCAAGAACCATGCGCCCTTTTAGAGGAGCAACCAAGAGAAGATTGCGCAGGTTGTCAGAAAAGAGTTGAATAGCTCCCTCTTCTGCCTTCTCGGTTAATTCTGTACGAATACGGCGCTCGATAGCAGGCAAGACCTTTTTCTTAACGGATTGCTGAACAACTTCATCAATATAAGCATTTTTCACCTTGAAACGAGTAGCAAAAAAGGCAAGAATACGGTCCGTCGCATGTTCAAAACCGATCTTCAAGACACCTAGCTTCTCCCCACGATTGAGAGCCAAGGTACGATAGCCTTGCATAGTTCCAACTGTCTCTGAAAAATCATAATAAATCTGAAAAACCTGCTTTTCATCAAGACTTTCATCCTTGGCTTGAGAAGTGAGTTTAGAGTGTCTCAGCACTTCCTGATAAGTCATAGAACGCAAGGTCACATCTTCCGATAAGGCTTCGACCAAAATATCAACTGCACCGGTCAAGGCTCCCTTGCCAGTCGCAAATCCTTCACAGACGAACTTTTCAGCTTCTTTCTCCAAGTCAACTATATTCTGCAAAATCAAGCGAGCAAGAGGAAAGAGTCCAGCTTCACGGGCAATGGTTGCCTTGGTACGACGCTTTTCCTTATAAGGAAGATAGAGTTCTTCAACGTCTGCTAATTTTTCGGCAACTAAGATAGCTTCTTCCAATTCCTTGGTCAACTTACCTTGTTCTTGAATCTTAGCTAAGACAGCTTCCTTACGGTCATTGAGATTTGTCAGACTTTTATCCAAATCAATAATAGCCTTAATCGCCACCTCATCCAGACTACCAGTCATGTCCTTGCGATAACGCGCCATAAAGGGAATAGTCGCCCCTTCAGCTGTCAAACTTAGAACGGTATCAATTTGCTTTAACGTCACTCCCAAATCCTGAGAGATTTTTTCATATTTTTTATCCATGAAACTATTATACCACAAGCTAAACATTTTAAATTAACTCGTAGAACATTTAAAAAATATGTAGGGAATAGATTTATATGCTACAGCGCAATAACTTGCACTTAAAGAGCATTGCCACCTTTTTTAACCAAGCCATGATATCAAAAGTATTTAATGGATCAGACATAATAGCCAGTTCTGGAAGATGTTCCTGACCTGGAATAACACATTGACTTTTCAAATTTTTATATGGACGATTGACTAAAATTAATTTATTAGAATAAGGAAGATTATCCATCTTATTTAAAATTTCTTCACTAGCTGAATCTTTATTATCAAATTTAAAATATAGATTATCCCAATTTATGCGTTTTTTCTTTTTTCCCACTTAGTCCGTGCTTCTTCAATACTAGAATAATGTAGAAAATGAATATCTATATCCCCTAAGTGCCCCAAAGGATAAACTTCATGGGTCCAGCTCGGTGAAACAAGTTCCTCTTCGAAAACAAGTTCTTGTTCCATATAGTACCGAAAATCCTTTGTAAGTTTATAATAATCATCAGGAAGAATAAATAAACCAACAAAAGGTGTTCTATATTGGCTTTACAATAATAACTTCTATATCTTTAAATGTTTGTCTATCAACTATTAATAAAGACTCTAATAAACTATTTTTATCTCCTTGATGTAATAAAATAACACTGATTAAGCAAGTCAATTTTACTACCTCCTATAATTTTCTGATAATGATTTTCTTCTTATTTCAATTATATAATCATTTAGTTTTAAAAAAGTGTTCCAAACATTCAAAAAT
>NZ_VMLH01000101.1:0-32365 GCF_013276595.1 Streptococcus sp. 10824 | reverse complement strand
TTCGAAAATCTTTTCAAACCACGTCAGCTTTGCCTTTCCGTAGGTATATGTAACTGACTTCGTCAGTCTTATCTCCAACCTCAAAACAGTGTTTTGAGCAACCTGCGGCTAGCTTCCTAGTTTGCTTTTTGATTTTCATTGAGTATGAATCTTACCATATCATCTATGTGATAAATCGGTAACTCGAATGACCTGATCCACTTGCTCCCAAATCAGAGGATTGTGGGTCGCAATAATAATGGTCCGATTCGGATTTTTTAAAGATTCTAGGATAGAGAGTAATTCCTCAGAGTTTTTGGGGTCTAGTGAAGCGGTTGGTTCATCTGCAAGAATCAAAGGCGAATCCTTTAAAATTATCTTCGCTAGTGCAACACGTTGTGCTTCTCCTCCTGATAACTCAAATATAGGTTGCTTCAAATCCAAATAAGAGAGGTTTACACGGTTTAGAGCTTGTTTCATCAAAGAGATTTTCTCTTTTTCCTTCAACTTTTTACCAACTAAACCCAGATTGAGATTCTCTTTGACGGTTTGGCTTTCAATTAAGCCAAAATCTTGAAATAAGTATCCCAAGTAATCTCTAAAGAAAACAGAAGGCTTGATGTCCTTAAGAGAAGTACCATCATAGATGATTTGTCCTTTGTCATATGGCTCTAATCGTCCAATCATATTCAAGAGTGTTGTCTTACCACAGCCACTTGTACCGATTAAGGCATAAATTTTCCCACCTTCAAAATGAAGATTGGTATCTGAAAATAGCTGACGGCTTCCAAATTTTTTAGATATATTCTTTAGTTCAATCATCCTATTTTCCTTTCATAATTGTCATAGAAACACGAGATTCTTTCTGCGCTTGACGGTAAAGCGTCAGAACTGCACTAGCTAGAAACACTAATAAAGTGAGCAAACCAATCACCAAGTCTCGACTGCTTAAAATAAAGAGACTAGCACCAAATACAAAACTGGCAAATTGGCTAACCATATACTGAGCATGTGTTTCAAAAAATCGTAAACCTGAAATTCGTTTAATCAAGATATCTCGGCGGAATTGCTCGAAATATAGAAGATTGACAGAATAAAAGAGTAACAAGGAACTGGCTATTCCAACAATAGCTCCTAAGATTAAAGTTGCTGTTTCAGTTTGAACTTCATTATAACGAGTTAGATAAACACTTCTTCCTTCTTTAAGATAAGATACTTGCTTATAAATCCCAGCTTTCTTTAAGAGTTCTAGCCCACTCTCATATCCTTTGATAAAAAGTTGTTTTCCAGCATTGATAGACCAAACATATTTTGAAATGAAACTATCACCTGTAGATGTTGGAGTAAATACAACTAAAATCGGATCGGTTAAGTACTGAATGGATACTGGGCTTTCACCGTTATTATAAACAAATCGCTTTTCTCCAGTTGGAAGATAGCTAATAATCGCTCTCATTTCATACTCTAAAGGAGCACTTGCCTCCTCACTTGATTGCCCGTAATAGTTCAAACTTTCTTCAAAAGCTTTCTTAAGTTCTGCTTCCTGTGAACGAAGAGATTCTGGTAGTAAGAGTCCAAATTCTCCTTTTTGAAGATGGACTAACTTCTGTTTGGTCTCAGCATCTACCACGACCTTTTCCTTGTCCAAATAACTTGGGCTGACATAGAGAACATTAGCATCTGGACTATAGGTATCCAGTGTCTCTCCCTGTTCATTTTTTCCTTGAGGATTTGCAAAATGAATGAGATTATCTTTTACAAATAGAGCCTGTTCTTGTTCAACTGCTTCTTTGGAAAATTCATACCACTTGCTCTGATTTTCTGTATCTTTTCCTCTATCACCTAAGCCAAAAGAAATTTGATAATAGTCTGCTCTGTCCTTCCACGCTTGTTTTGAAATTTCAAGTTCTTTCAATCGTTGGTAAGACGTCAAGCCTGTCTTAACAGCGTATCCCACTGTAAAAACAGCTACTAACTGACACAATAGGGTTAAAGCCATCAAGCGTTTAAGGGGTAATCTCCCCTTAATAACAGGAACTAATGCTTTGTAACTCAAACTCATTAGATAAAGAAGCATTAGTAAAATTGAAATCGCCAATAAAAACAACAGATAGAAACTAATCCCAAAACCATAGGTGACTAACAAGATAGGATAAAACAAACCTTGACTAAAAAGAACGACTCCCCCACCTAGGAAGGAAAGGAGGGCTGATATAAGGAGCCACTTGATATCAGTCGATAAAGAATGCCCCATAATGGATAAGAGAGTCTGACCAGAAAAGAGTTTTATACCTGCTGCTCTCATTTCCTTAATCCGAGTGATAATCACTAAAGCAAAGAAAGATAAGCCAAATATTGCTAAACTAATTAAAATAAGGGGATTTAGTAATATTCGAAAAGCAAGAGAATAGGGCGGTATCTTTCGGTCAGCAATTGCTTTATAACCCAAATCTCCTAATTTATCGGCAAGCTTTTCTTTCGTCAAGGAGCCTGACAAAAGGAGATAACTATTTAGCGGATCACTACGTTCACGACTTTCTTGGCTAGCTTCTTGGAATTCTTTTGGTAAAGTTCCCTGACCATAAGTTGCATAAGTAAAGTTAGTCGTCCCATCCTTACTCGGCTCTACAATTCTTCTAGCTATTAAACTCTGTTCTGAGTTTGCAAAATTCTCCAATTCCTGTTCAAATACCTCACGCGTCGGTTCCTGAGTATCTTTTTTGACACGAAGTAAAGAAACGGAATCATAGCTTGCATATAAATATTGTGGCGCACGTAAGACAATAATCCAAGCAAGGAAGAAGCTGAGAAAAAAAGTTGATAATAATATGAATAGTTTCTTCATAGTAGACTCCTTGTAAACAAAATTCCCCTTGTAATTTCTTACAAGGGGAATTATCTAAGAAAACTAAATATTAGTCATAGTCATAGTAAAATGCTACTTGTTCCCCAAATTTAGTCCAAATCCAAGCCTCTGAAGTTTTCCCTGCAGGTGCTGATCCTTTATCTGAATGACTATCCCATTTACTTACAAGAGAAGAATAATGATATTTTTTACCATGATAGTAATTTGAAAAAGCCCAACCACCTCCTGAACCTTCTCCATACGTCCATACTCCTCCATCTGGATATTGTACAGCAGCTGATGCAGCTTCCAATAATATAAAACTTGAAATAAGAGCTAGAGCAAGTAATCTATGTTTTTTCGTTTTCATTTTATTTTTCCTTTCAAAAAAGCACACCCTGAGCAACAATGCAACAAAATAAATCCTATTCTCTCTTTTTTGAAACCGATTTCTTATATAATAAGAATAGCATTTTTATTATTTGTTGTCAAGGAAAAAATCGAATTTTTTAGATATTTTACTATATCACCTATATGAATAATGTTTTTATGTTACCTATATGAATAATATTATATAGTAGTTTTATTTCGAAATAATATGCAACCAGTACTAACCAAATATAAAATAGATGTCATTAACGAATTTTATTCCAGTTTTTCCCATTCATATTATCCAAGCAAAAGTGATGATGTTAACTAAAAAGCAATTCAAACTATTGTAAAATTCCTACCAAAAAAAGAGAGCCGAAACTCTCTTTTTTATCTTCTTTTACTTTTTTTGACTGGCATGAGTGTGATGTCTCTCACACTAAAGTAAGCTAGGATTAACATGGCTATTGCTAGGAACATTTCTGTTGGTAATTGAAAAATTTTCAGAAAAGATAGAGCCAACAAAACCAAAAGTGCCACTAAAATACATACCATAGCGACGATATTGACTGTCCCTTTAATACTTTCTGGTGTCGCAAATACATAGAGTAGGAGCAGTAAAATCCCTAGGACTAAATAGACCATCTTTCTCTCTTTCTAGCTCTTATTCAGCTGATTTTTTCTTCTTGTTAGCTTTCTCACGCTCTGCCTTGTTAAGGATTTGTTTACGCAAACGGATAGACTCAGGCGTTACTTCCATGTACTCATCGTCGTTCAAGAACTCAAGAGACTCTTCAAGTGTCAAGATACGAGGAGTCTTGATAACAGCTGTTTGGTCCTTAGTAGCTGAACGAACGTTGGTCATTTGCTTCGCCTTAGTGATGTTAACTGTCAAGTCGTTTTCACGAGAGTTTTCACCGATGATCATTCCTTCGTAAACTTCAGTACCTGGGTTGACAAAGATAGTACCGCGTTCTTCGATAGACATGATAGAGTAAGTTGTAGCCTTACCAGCATCGATAGAAACAAGGGCACCACGGTGACGACCACCAATTTCACCTGGAATCAATGGCAAGTATTGGTCAAAGGTATGGTTCATGATACCGTAACCACGAGTCATTGACAAGAACTCAGTTGAGTATCCAATCAAACCACGCGCTGGAACAAGGAAGACCAAACGAGTTTGACCATTACCAGTTGAAATCATATCCAACATTTCACCCTTACGTTCAGAAAGGCTTTGGATAACAGATCCTTGGTATTCTTCTGGAGTGTCGATTTGTACACGCTCAAATGGCTCACATTTAACACCGTCGATTTCTTTTACGATAACTTCTGGACGAGATACTTGAAGTTCATATCCCTCACGACGCATTGTTTCGATAAGGATTGACAAGTGCAATTCTCCACGTCCTGAAACAGTCCATTTATCTGGTGAATCAGTTGGGTCAACACGAAGGGAAACGTCTGTTTGCAATTCTGCCTGCAAGCGTTCTTCCACCTTACGAGAAGTTACCCATTTACCTTCTTTACCAGCAAATGGTGAGTTGTTGACCAAGAAAGTCATTTGAAGAGTTGGCTCATCGATGTGTAGAATTGGAAGAGCTTCAACTGCGTCTGTAGGAGTAATGGTTTCACCGACAAAGATGTCTTCCATACCTGAAACGGCAATCAAGTCACCTGCTTTTGCTTCTTGGATTTCACGACGTTCCAAACCAAAGAAACCGAAGAGTTTTGTAACACGGAAGTTTTTAGTTGTGCCGTCAAGTTTAGAAAGGGTAACTTGGTCCCCAACCTTAACTGTACCACGGAAGACACGACCGATACCGATACGTCCAACGAAGTCATTGTAGTCCAAAAGTGACACTTGGAACTGCAAAGGCTCATCTGAGTTATCTACTGGAGCTGGGATATGGTCGATAATCGTGTCAAAGATTGGTGCCATAGTCGCTTCTTGGTCAGCTGGATCATCTGACAATGAAGAAGTTCCGTTGATCGCTGAAGCATAGACCACTGGGAAGTCAAGCTGGTCGTCATCTGCACCAAGCTCGATGAACAGTTCCAAGACTTCGTCCACTACTTCTGCTGGACGAGCTGATGGTTTATCGATTTTATTGACAACCACGATTGGGACAAGGTCTTGTTCCAAAGCTTTTTTCAATACGAAACGAGTTTGTGGCATGGTTCCTTCGTAGGCATCTACGACCAAGACAACACCGTCAACCATTTTCATGATACGCTCAACTTCTCCACCGAAGTCCGCGTGTCCTGGTGTGTCCATGATGTTGATACGAGTTCCGTTGTAAGCAACAGCCGTATTTTTAGCAAGGATGGTAATTCCACGCTCTTTTTCGATATCGTTTGAGTCCATAGCACGCTCAGCCAATTCAGTACGTGCATCAAGCGTTTCTGATTGTTTCAATAATTCGTCAACGAGGGTTGTTTTACCGTGGTCAACGTGGGCGATAATCGCAATGTTACGGATATCTTCTCTTGATTTTGTCATGATTTCCTCTAATATTCAAAATTTATTTTCTAACTGAACGATTATACCATAATTTCAAGTAAATAACATAACTCAAGCAAGTGTAAATGTTTTCACTCCGCTTTTCTTTTCACGTCAAGCCTTTTCAAAGCAAGCGACTTATGATAAGATAGGCACAGTATGCGTTTAGATAATTTATTAGCCCAAGAAAAAGTTAGCCGAAAGGCCATGAAGCAAGCACTCCTCAGAGGGGAAATTCTAGTCGATGGTTGCCCAGCCCGCTCCCTAGCTCAAAATATCGATACAGGACTACAAGAACTCCTTTTTCAGGATCGAATCATTCAAGGCTATGAACACACCTATCTTATGCTTCATAAACCTGCTGGTGTCGTGACAGCCAACAAAGACAAGGAACTTCCGACCGTCATGGACCTGCTTCCATCTGACATCCAGTCTGACAAGCTCTATGCCGTTGGCCGACTGGACCGAGATACAACGGGACTCCTCCTCTTGACCGATAACGGTCCCTTGGGCTTTCAGCTCCTCCATCCCCAATATCATGTCGATAAGACTTATCAAGTTGAAGTCAATGGACTTCTAACACCTGACCATATCCAAGTCTTTCAAAAGGGAATTGTCTTTTTAGATGGTACTGTCTGTAAACCTGCAAGACTAGAAATTCTATCTGCAAGTCCTTCCCTCAGTCGAGCCTCCATCACCATTTCAGAAGGAAAATTTCATCAAATCAAGAAAATGTTTCTCTCGGTTGGTGTTAAGGTGACTAGCCTCAAGAGAATCCAATTTGGGGACTTTACATTGAACCCAGATTTAGCAGAAGGTAACTACCTCCCTTTGAACCAAAAAGAGTTACAAATCATTAAAAACTATTTAGAGATGAGTCGATAAAATAAAAAAAGCTTTAAAACTAAAGCTTTTTTGTTTTTTTGCTTATCTAAAAACTACTGCGATTGTTAGAATCCAGTTAAGAACAGAAACTACAAGTCCTACGATGTTGAGAATTTTTTCTGTTTTATAGTCCAGTCCAGATTCTTTTTGGTATGAAAAAGCCAAAACCAATCCTATGATCCCCAAAATCAGACTCACTATTGGAGAAAGCAAACCAAGGACGATAGATAAGATACCTAAAATAAGTGAAGGTTTTTTCTTTTCTTGTGAATTCATATTATAAAATCTCCTTAAAATTAATATAAATGATGATACCATAAAATGCTAGCTTTATCTATCATTCGACAGATTTTTACAGAATGTTAGCTAGTCTTCACTTTCCCTTTCCAAGAATCCAAACCATAAGAAAGGATATAAATCTCAGAAAAACCTTGTTTTTTCAAGTAAAGGGCTGCATTTGTAACTCGTTGCGCACGTTGGTTTTCGTAGAGAAGGACAGGTTTATCCTTACGAAGGGCTGCAAGACTCGTCTTCAACTGACTTGAAGGAATATTGCGGGCACCAAGGATATGTTTTCTGTGGAATTCTGCTGGGTCGCGCAAATCAATCAATTGACCCGTACGAATCAAGGCTTCAAACTCCTCATTGTCTACAATTTTAGCCGCACGGCGAATACGAAGATAGTTAAAACCCATCCATGCCAACATTGCTAGTATAAGTGCCCACAAAATCCAAGTAACCATTAGTTCTTTTCTCCATTTTTCTCAATATAATCCAATTCTACCTTGTGCTCTCTGCGAAGAACCGCTTCTGCTTCTAGATAGTCTAATTTGTCCATCAACCCTGCATCGTAAATTCGAGAGAGCTCCAACTTCATCAGTTCAATATCATATAAGCGTTTTCCCATATAAACAATAATGCCAAATCGTTTGAGGAATTGTTGCACATCATAGAATGTTTTCATAAGACTCATTCTAGCAAAATTTTGTCTTTTTTTCAAGAAGAGACTCACACAATACTCCTGATTTTCCTATCTTCTTTGGCGATTCTGACACAAGTGTGGTACAATAAAAACATGAGAATTCAACAATTACACTATATTATCAAAATCGTCGAAACTGGCTCCATGAATGAGGCAGCCAAGCAACTCTTTATCACCCAACCGAGTCTTTCCAATGCTGTGAGAGACTTGGAAAATGAAATGGGGATTGAGATTTTTATCCGAAATCCCAAGGGTATCACCTTGACCCGTGATGGGATGGAGTTCCTCTCTTATGCCCGTCAGGTTGTCGAGCAGACCCAGCTTCTGGAAGAACGCTATAAAAATCCTGTTGCCCACCGCGAACTCTTTAGCGTTTCCTCCCAGCACTATGCCTTTGTGGTCAACGCTTTCGTCTCTCTACTCAAGAAAAGTGATATGGAAAAATACGAGCTTTTTCTTCGTGAAACGCGGACTTGGGAGATTATCGATGACGTCAAGAACTTCCGTAGTGAGGTCGGTGTCCTCTTCTTAAACAGCTACAACCGTGATGTTTTAACCAAAATGCTGGATGACAACCACCTGCTGGCTCACCATCTCTTCACAGCCCAGCCCCATATCTTTGTCAGCAAGACCAATCCTCTGGCAAAGAAAGACAAGGTCAAACTATCTGATTTGGAAAACTTCCCTTATCTCAGCTATGACCAAGGGACACACAATTCCTTCTACTTCTCTGAAGAGATTCTATCTCAAGAGCACCACAAGAAATCCATTGTGGTTAGTGACCGTGCCACCCTCTTTAATCTCTTGATTGGTTTGGACGGTTATACCATTGCGACAGGGATTTTGAACAGCAACCTCAACGGAGACAATATCGTTTCTATCCCACTGGATATTGATGATCCAATTGAGCTGGTCTATATCCAGCATGAAAAAACCAGCCTATCTAAGATGGGCGAACGCTTTATCGACTATCTACTAGAAGAAGTCCAGTTTGATAGTTGAGAAATGATAAGAACCAATATGTAGGTTAGCAACAACCTGCACATTGGTTCTTTTTTATTTATAATTAAAAGTCTCCCCTGCCAACTTATCAGCTAGCTTGGGAAAGAGAGTATAAAACTTATGGGCCAGGTTCAACAAAATCGGGAGATTAAGTTCTCGTTTGTTTTTTCCTATAATCTTGACAATCTTTTTAGCCACTGCATCTGGTTCCAATAGAAAACGGTCAACCGACTTGAGATAGGTTCCATCTGGGTCGGCCTGGTCAAAAAATCCTGTTCGGATTGGACCTGGATTGACTGTTGTCACATAGACTCCATAGGGCATAAGTTCGAGGCGCAGAGCACTTGAAAAACCAATAGCCGCAAACTTGGTCGCTGAGTAAAGACTGGACTTGCCAGTAGCGATTAAACCTGCCATGCTGACGATATTGATGATATGTCCTTTTCGACTCTCTTTCATACGGGCCGCAAGGCGTCGAGATAGATTCATCAGGGCAAAGGTATTGACCTCGAACATCTGGTGAATATCTTTATCAGCAATCTGGTCAAATCCCTCAAAAATCCCGTAACCAGCGTTGTTAATCAAGACATCAATCTTGCCATAGCGGAGATAAAGATCAGTTACCAGAGCTTCTAGGGCTGAATCGTCGGTAATATCAATTTCAATCAATTCTGCATGGGAATAATTTCCGTAGAGTTGGGCTAATTTTTCCTTATTTCTACCAAGCAAGATGAGTTGGTCATTGGGCAGGAGTTTGACCATTTCTTGAGCTAGACCACCGCTAGCTCCGGTAATGAGAATAGTAGGCATACTTATCCTTTCTGTGACTGCTAGATTTCCACTTCTTCCAAGTCTTTAACCACATGGACATTTTCAAAAATTGTGGCAGCGTCTTTTTTGAGTTTGCTGATATCTTTTGAGAGGAAGCGAGCACTGATATGATTGAGCAAGAGGCGTTTAGCACCTGCTTCTACTGCTACTTGTGCAGCTTGCATATTAGTTGAGTGGCCATGGTTACGAGCAATTATTTCATCGCCCTTGCCATAAGTCGATTCATGAACCAGGACATCAGCATTGACAGCCAGACGCACACTGGCACTAGTTTTACGAGTATCACCAAGAATAGTGATAATTTTACCTGGACGTGGCGCTGAGATATAGTCTACTGCCTTTATTTCAGTACCATCTTCGAGAACAACGTCCTGACCGTTTTTAATTTTTCCAAAAAGTGGGCCAAATGGGACACCAGCAGACTTGAGTTTTTCAGCATCCAGCGTTCCTTCTAGATCCTTTTGGATAACACGATAACCAACACAGAAAATAGTGTGGTCCAGCTCTTCTGCATACACCGTAAATTTATCGGTCTCAAGGATTTTTCCTAAAGAATCTTGGTCAAACTCATGAAAATGAATACGATAAGGCAGACGCGAACCTGACACACGAAGGCTGGTTAAGACAAATGACTTGATGCCTTGAGGTCCATAGATTTCCAAATCTGTCTGCTCTTCATTGGCCTGAAAAGCACGGCTAGAAAGGAAACCTGGCAAGCCAAAAATGTGGTCTCCATGCAAGTGAGTGATAAAGATTTTGCTGACCTTACGTGGTCGAATCGTGGTTTCAAGAATACGATTTTGCGTACCTTCTCCACAGTCAAAGAGCCAGACTTCGTTAATCTCATCCAAAAGTTTCAGGGCGAGACTGGAGACATTGCGGGCTTTAGAGGGCTGACCAGCCCCTGTTCCTAAAAATTGAATATCCATTCGATACTTTCTAATTAATCAATATATAACATAGCTGTGCGGTTTTCCGATCGGAAATAGCGCTTGCCAGAAAAAGCAGCAGCTTCTTGCAATAAATCCTCTTGGCTGTAGCCTTTGAGACGTTTACGACCATCAGCCAAGCTTTCCAAATCAGTCAAAGCTGTGAGACTTTCCACACTAACAACTTCCTCATCTCCAACAGCCTTCATATAAATCTTACCAGACTCTTCAAAGACTAGTTGATGGGGGAAAATTTGCGCAATTTCAAAAAGCAAGTCATCCGAAATCTTCTCTTCATTTTCAGAGAAAATCCGACCAAGCCCCTCACTCTCATAACAAAAACCAAAGGATTTACCAGACAGGTTAAGGCGAATAAAAGGCTTGTTTTCGAGGGTGAAACTTGGCTCAGTATTGTAAAGATTTAGTTCCTGACTGACTTCCGCAAAATAATCGGTTGCAGCTTGAGGACTCTTTTTTTGATATAGTTCTGCAAAGTAAGCATTGACCACGCTAGGTGGAGGGGTAATGAGGGCTAGTTGCTCCTGCTCTGTTTTACCAGCTAGAAGCTGATCCAGATAGGCCTTATCCAGACTTGTATAGCCCCCATATTTTAGAGCCAACGTTTTAATATCAGTCATAAAATTCCTCTAACCTCCATTTATTTTTCTCGGAAATGTAGCCTCTAATCACTTCGCCGTCCTCCTGATAATCGCGTTCTTGCAAAATCGCAACACTTTCTAAATCATGAATCTTGTAGGACTTTGAAAAAGGCACACGCAGAGTAAAGGATTCAAAAATATCCTTGATTTTCTCTAAAAACAAAGCCTGCAAATTCTCACGACTATCCTCAGACTTGGCAGAAATGAGGGCATAAGGTGTTTGGGTCGGCGTAAAATCCTCCACCAAATCCGCTTTATTATAAAGGGTCAGGCGAGGAATATCTTCCATATCTAAGTCTTTCATGATGGAAAGAACTGTTTTTTCATGTTCCTCGTGGTAAGGATTGCTGGCATCGATAACATGAACCAGAAGGTCCACATGCTTGCTTTCTTCCAAGGTTGACTTAAAACTGGACACCAGCTCTGTAGGCAAATCTTGGATAAAGCCAACTGTATCTGTCAAAGTTACTTGGAGATTGCCTCCCAGATGGATACTCTTAGTCGTCGCATCTAGAGTCGCAAAGAGCTCGTCCGCTTCATACTGAGTCTTACTGATCAAGGTGTTCATGATGGTTGATTTTCCAGCATTGGTGTAACCAATCAAACCAATCTTAAAGGTGCTTGACTCCAAACGTTTTTCTCTGACAGTCGCCCGATTTTTCTCAACCACCTTGAGCTGGCGCTCGATATCTGTGATTTGATTGCGAACGCTACGACGATTCAGCTCCAGCTGGCTTTCACCAGGTCCACGGGAACCAATTCCCCCTGCCTGACGGCTGAGCATAATTCCCTGACCAACCAAGCGAGGCAAGAGATATTTGAGCTGGGCTAGGTGGACTTGGAGTTTCCCTTCATGGCTTCGAGCCCGCATGGCAAAGATATCCAAAATCAACTGCATACGGTCAATGACCTTAACACCGAGAACTTCTTCTAGATTGACATTTTGCCGTGGGGTCAGACGGTTGTTGACGATGACAGTGGTGATTTCTTCTGCATCCACCATAAGCGCAATTTCTTCCAACTTACCAGAGCCGACGAAGGTCTTGGAATCATATTTTTCACGTTTTTGTCTGTAGCTATCTACAACGACTGCCCCAGCCGTTTTCGCTAAACTGGCCAATTCTTCCATGGAGAGGTCAAAATTGTCCATGCCCTGCAATTCCACACCTATGAGCAGGACTCGCTCCTCTTTTTTTTCCGTATCAATCATCTAAAAACTCCTCTATCTGGCTTAAAATGCGGTCTTGCACACCAGCTTCTCCAATCTGATAAAAGGTGACCTGCATGCGATTACGGAACCAGGTCAACTGACGCTTGGCAAAACGACGAGTAGCCTGTTTGAGACTCTCACTAGCTTCCTCCAAGGTCTGCTCTCCACGGAAGTAAGGAAAAAGTTCCTTGTAGCCAATTCCTTTAGCAGCCTGCACATCAGGGTAATGGTCAAAGAGCCACTTAGCCTCATCCAAAAGCCCAGCCTCAAACATCAAATCCACGCGGCGATTGATACGTTCATATAATTGACTGCGCTCATCATCCAAGCAGATAATCAATGGTTCATACAAGGTCTCTTGATTTTCCAAATCCTGACCAAAATGAGCAATTTCCAAGGCACGCATCGCACGACGACGATTAAACTGGGGAATCTCAAGACCTGCTTGCGCCACCAGATGAGCTAATTCCTCATCTGAATATGGCTCCAAACTAGCTCGATAGGCCAAAATCTCCTCATGGGGAGTCTCCCCACCCAGGTGATAACCTTCTAGCAAGCTCTGGATATAAAGCCCAGTCCCACCGGCTATAATGGCTAGCTTGCCACGGCTGTGAATATCCTCAATAGCCATCTTAGCTTCTGAAACAAAATCAAAAGCCGAGTAAGACTCGGTTACCTCTCTAACATCGATTAAATGATGGGGAACAGCTGACTGCTCTTCTGGACTAGCCTTAGCCGTCCCAATATCAAGTTCTCGATAGACTTGCTGGCTATCTCCACTAACCACTTCGCCATTAAAACGCTTGGCCACTTCAATGGCAAGGGCTGTTTTTCCAACAGCAGTCGGTCCAACAATCACAATTATTTTTGTTTTCATCTTTTTTCCTTGAAAAATTCCTATTTTTTCGTTACTATTATTATAACACAAAAAGGTCAGTCAGAAAAATGTGACCTCTTGAGGGGGCTGGCTGATTAAGAATATAAAGGAGGAAGACTCATGGCTAAAGGATTCGCTAAAGGTCTTGTAACAGGTGTCGCAGGAACTGTCGCTGCCGTTGCAGGTGCAGTATACGCATTTAAAAAGAAAGTAATCGAACCAGAAGAGCAAAAAGCAGCTTTCATCGAAGAAAACCGTAAAAAAGCAGCTCGCCGCCGCGTATCACGTTAAGAAACAAAAGAAGTTGGGATTTATTGTCTCAACTTCTTTTTCTATTCTTTTATACTCAATGAAAANNCGAAGTCAGCTCAAAACACGGTTTTGAGGTTGTTGATGAAGCGACGCTGACGTGGTTTGAAGAGATTTTCGAAGAGCCTTAAATAGCTAGGTCAAACTTCAACTGCGGCTTAACAGGGTCATAATCCACCAATTCAAAATCTTCTGCTTTGATATCAAAGAAATTAGTTCCATCAGGAACATTCAAAACCAAACGTGGTTGGCAGTTTGACGGTTCACGACGGAGTAATTCCTGAGCTTGTTCAAATTGATTGTCATAGATATGGAGGTTGTTGATGAAGTAGAAGAACTTTCCAACATTCCAGCCAAAATGCTTGGCAATCATCATCTGCAAAGCCACATACTGCATAGCGTTGATGTGGTGGGCTACTAGCATGTCATTCGAGCGCTGGGTCAAGGTCGCATCCAGATAGATTTCTCCATCTACACGGCGGACATCAAACATGGTCTGAAAGGCGCATGGGAGCAGCCCTTCTGTTTCTTCGAAAGCTTGGTAATCCCAGAGCGAAATGATATTGCGACGGTTCCAAGGATTGTCTTCCAACTGTTTGAGAAGCTTATTGATAATGTCGTGTTTCTTAACAACGGCACCATAGCGCTCACCAATGGTTCCCGTGTCTCCAACTTCCCAGTCATTCCAGTAGTGAACATTGTACTTGTCATTAAGCACACCTAGGCTATTTGATTGGTCTTGGTAAATCCAGAGCACTTCCTTGATAGCTGATTTGATAGCGATAGGGCGCAAGGTTGTGATGGGGAATTCCCCCTTGGCCAAGTCATACTCGGCAAATGCACCCGTTACATACTTGGAGTTGGCAACAGTCCCATCCTTGTACTTAGGACGAGCCTGCTCTGAGAAAACACCGTCTTTGAGGATGCGTTCAATATTTTCTTTAAAAATCGTATCTGCTTTTGTCATTTCGTTTCACCTCATTCATTGTCCTAACTAGTATAGCATAAAAAAGAAAAGAGGAACATTACTAACTCTAGGTTAGCATTTTTCCTCTTTTATTATTTTATTGCAATACAAGCGATGCTGCTCCGATAACCCCAGCGTCATTTCCTAGAGTTGCAAGAGCCAATTTTGTTGATGTGCGTACTTGTGGGAAGCTATTTTCGTCGTAAACTTTTTGAACACCTTGTAGAAGGAATTCTCCCGCAGCTGACACACCACCACCGATGACAATTGTTGATGGGTTCAAAATTGAACCGATGTTAGCACATGCGATTCCCAAGTAACGTGAGAAGTTACGGTAAACGATCAAGGCAAGGTCGTCTCCTTCTTTTGCAAGGTCAAAAACAGTCTTAGCAGTTACTTCTTCTCCGTTATCAATCAAACGTTTCAAGGCTGCATCGCCTTCGTATTCATCCGCATAGCGACGAGTCAAATTGACAATCCCTGTTGCTGAAGCAACTGTCTCAAGGCAACCTTTCTTACCGCAAGTACATGCGATTGGTTGGTCAAAGTCAACAGTGATGTGACCAAGCTCACCTGCTGCACCAGCCACACCGTGAAGCAATTTGCCTTCTGCGACGATACCGCCACCAACACCTGTACCAAGTGTCATAAAGACAACGTCTGGTTGATTATCTCCAGCACCCATCCAGCGCTCACCAAGAGCTGCCACGTTGGCATCATTATCGATGAAGAATGGAATACCCAAGGCTTTTTCAATCTTTTCTTTAATTGGTTGAAGAGTTTTCCAGTTGAGGTTGTAGGCACCGATAACAGTCCCTTTTTCACGGTCAACCACACCTGGTGACCCCATTCCAATACCTTGGAAATCCGCTGCCACCAATCCAAGCAAGTCCAAACGGTGTTGAATAGACTCAATCATATCATCTACGATATGACTTCCCTCATCCAAAATGTTAGTCTTGATAGACCATTTTCCTTGGATTTCTCCTGCTGTTGTTAAGATTGCAAATTTGATAGAAGTTCCACCAAGGTCAATCCCAATAATCTTTTGACTCATCATACTCTCCTTTTTCATTGTCTAGTAATTGAAAATGCTTACAGTACTAGTATAACAAATTTCAGTCATTTATGCAAAGGTTTGCATTTAGCTAATATAGATTTTTAATCCAGATAATCTCCACCATCAAATCCATAATATTCCTCCAGTGTCAAACCACTTGCAGCAATCTCTTTTGCTTCTTTTCCAATGTAACGTAAATGCCATTCCTCATGCATATAGCCTGTGACACTCTCTTTTCCACGGGGATAGCGAACAACAAAACCATAGTCTGGTGCATAATCCAATAACCATTGAGCCGCACCAGCATCTTCAACTAATTGACCATCTGTGCCAATCACATCAAAAGCAAGTCCTGTCTGATGTTCGCTATATCCAGGACGGGCGGAATAACGATCCGCAGCAGCCTGACCCTCTTGGTTCACATAACTTTGATATAATTGTGCTTGAGTTGCATAACTTCTAAAGCCACTATAATTATCGCTAATAGCGTATCCTTCCTTCTGCATCTGTGCAATCAGTTTTAAAAAGGCTGCTTTTGCAGTAGCATTTTCACCTGGATAGTAATCTTTAGACATAGGATAATGTTTATTGGCAACTATGATTTCATCATACTTTCCTTGAAGGCTATAATAGGACCCTTTATTGCTTACTTTTGAATTAGCTTTCCACAAACCAGTCGCACCAACATAATAACGTCCACCATCAACCCATTCATTGACAGCCATTTTACCATCTGATTTTAGATAATAATTCCCTTGCCATGTATTATAAGCATAAGATCCATCTGATGTCAAATAATACCAAGTTTGGTAAGAAGAGTCATAAACCCATTCACCTTTAGCCATTTTACCATCTGATTTCAAATAATAGTTTCCTTGCCATGCACTATAAGCATAAGATCCATCTGATGTCAAATAATACCAAGCTTGATAAGAAGAGTCATAAACCCATTCACTTTTGGCCATCTTACCATCTGATTTCAAATAGTAATTTCCTTGCCATGTACTATAAGCATACGAACCATCTGATTTCAAGTAATACCAAGCCTGATAAGAATCATCATAAATCCATTCGCTCTGGGCCATTTTCCCGTCTGATTTCAGGTAATAGCTTCCCTGCCAAGCATTTTTCACTGGATTTCCATTTCCATCAAAGTAGTACCAAGCACCGTCCTGCTTAACCCAACCACTTGTTGTTGATGAACTTGTATCAGTTTGAGTTGTAGTCTCTTGTTTTGCTTTAAAAGCACCCTTAGGGGCATTTTTTAATTCGCAAGCCACACCGTCATGATCACGGTATAACTTGGCAGAATAACCGGGGTCTCCCTCATGAATATCCGCGTATCCATTCGTCCAAGCTTCCTTACAACTCGAAAAATGAATGTTTTCCTCTGCTAACACAGGTTGTGAAAACAATGCTAAAATTGACAACGTCACCAGACTCATTTTTAAAAATAGACGTTTGTTCATTACTTTCTCCTCTAACGATGTTATCGATTTCAATATTATTTTATCAAACTTATTTCAGCAATTCAAGGAAACTTCTGGTCTTTTCTACAAACTCCTTTGGTTTTTCCTTATTCAAGACATGAGGGCCATCTGGGATAATCTGAAATTGGGATTCTGATATTAGTTTATGAAGACTTCTCATAGAACTAAGATTCGGTTTATCTTTGCTGCCACAAATTAGTAAGGTTGGATAGGGGCAATTCCCTGCTATATCCGTTAAGTCAAGTGTCTTCAATTCTTTGGAAATACCTATTATAAAAGTCTTGTCTGCTCCCTGTTTTTCAAATACTCTTTTGGGAAGTAGTTTAAAAATCAGCAACTGAAGATAAAATAGGATATTCCCTGCTAATTTAAGCGGGCATCCTGACAGAATCAAAGCTCGAAGATTTGGTGAATCGTAACTGGAAAGTTCTAGTGTCAGGGCAGCACCTAAGGACAATCCAATCAAAACAAAAGGTTCTGTCTCTTGAGCTAGGTGCTGATAAACTCGCTCTTTAGCTTGTTGATAGTTACTAACTCCAGAAGGAAATAACTCGATAGCCTCAGAAGGATAATCTGTCAGTAGATTCCGAACTTCTTTCCAAGACTCTTCTGACTGCCCTAACCCATGCAAAAATATCAATTTCATCTAGTTCTCCTCAAGGCTTAGTTCATACAAGCCTCTCACTGCATTACAGCCGTAAATAGCTTCTGCTTGGGTTAAATCTGCCAAGGTCAAGACTTTCTCTTCTACCTGTCCTGTTTCCAGCAAATGCTGACGGTAAATTCCTGGCAAGATTCCAAGTCGGATAGGCGGTGTGTAGAGTTTCCCAGCAATTTTCAAAACCAGATTTCCGATAGAGGTTTCAAGCAGTTCTCCTGACTTATTGTAGTAAATGATCTCTTGCTCCCCTAAACTCAAGTATGGTCTATGAGTCGTTTTAAAGTGGGTAAAAGCTTGCTGCAAATTGGCTTCTTGCAGACAAAGTTTAGCCTGGCAGAACTGTGGACTAAGGGGTGTTAATACTTGACGATTGACTTCTATCTCTCCAGATTTGCTAAGGCTGATTCGCAAGCGGTAATCTTGATTAGCATCACAAGTCTGACACTCTTCTTCAATCTTTTGTCTCAAAATTTCTGGGTCAAAAGGAAAGGCAAAATATCGACTAGCTTTTATCAGTCTTTCCAGATGTTGTTCTTCAAACAGCAGTTGTTTTTGGCTGATTTTCCCAGTCGTAATCAGCTGAAAACGAGCTTGTTTACGATAGAGAACAGCCGCCTTTTGATGAACCTCGCGGTATTCAGATTCCCAAGTGCTATCCCATGTAATGCCTCCGCCAACTCCATAGATGGCTTTCCCTTGATGCAGTTGAATGGTCCTAATGGCCACATTAAAAATCCGTCGTCCATTTGGAAGCAAGAGACCAATCGTTCCACAGTAGACTCCACGCGGTTGTGGCTCCAAGTCCTTGATAATCTCCATTGTCGCAATTTTCGGTGCGCCCGTTATGGATCCACAAGGAAAGAGAGAGCGAAAAATTGTAACTAAATCAACATCTACTCGCAACCGACTCTTGATGGTCGAAGTCATCTGCCAAACAGTTGAATACTGCTCTACCTGACACAGACGCTCCACGTGCTCGCTCCCCACCTCAGAAATACGGTTCATATCATTGCGCAAGAGGTCCACAATCATCATATTTTCAGACCGATTTTTAGGATCCTGCTCCAACCAACTGGCCTGTTCAAGATCTTCTTGGTCAGTTACCCCACGCTGAGTCGTTCCCTTCATCGGTCGCGTTGTCAACTCGCGGTCATTTTGCTCAAAAAAGAGCTCTGGGCTCATGGAAATCACTGCCATCTCATCATGTTCAATATAGGTATTGTAGCCCGCCTCCTGTTCTACCACCATACGATTGTAGATAGCAAAAGGATTGGCATTTAAGTCTTGTTTGAGTTGAACGGTGTAGTTGACCTGATAGGTGTCTCCCTGCCGCAAATGATGATGTATCTGTGCAATAGCCTCTTCATAGTCTGCTGCAGACGTTACTTCCTGCCAATTTGAAGGCAAATCAACCTCATCATAAGTCAGAGGAATAGGGGATGTTTCTACGCTATCATGAACAGTAAAGTAAAGCAAGTACTCACCCAGTAGGGGATCCTTGTGAACTGCAAACTTCTCCTCAAAAGCAGGTGCAGCCTCGTAGCTGACATAGCCCACCACATAATAGCCCTGCTCTTGATAGCTTTCCACTTGTGACAGCAAGGCTGTTACTTCCGCTAAATCTCTCGTTTTTAACTCTTTGATAGGCTGGGTAAAGATGTATCGCTCCCCCAAAGCCCTAAAATCAATCACTGTTTTTCTATGCATACCTTAAGTATAGCATAAAAAGGCAGATACAGACAAAGCTGATCTACCTTTTTACTCATCTATTTAATACAATCTATGCTTTAAAAAGTTTTCCTGAGAATCCGTCTGATTTTTGAAGAAGTTGTTTATAAACTTTTTCTTTAAGTCTAACAGTATTGTCGAATTTATTCCCTTGCAAATCTTTTTCAACAGCTTCGTTGAATAATTCTTTAAGTCTAGCGTAAGTCGAAATTTTCTCACCATCGATTTCGATTTCAACAAAACCGTTCTGAGCTTTATCGTATACTTCTTTATACCATTCTTTCTTCCAAACTTCAAGTGATTTGAATTTACCACCAGAAACTTTATCGATAATGAAGTCATCACCTAGACCTTTATGTCCCGCTTTTTGAGATTCTTGTTTATATTTATTCGAAGCATAACCTAGGAAACCATTTAAGTACCCGAAATAACCCCACATACGGAATGTGTTGTGCTTGAAGGAGATAGAACCAACAGCACTTTGACTTGTATTACCACCGTAAATACCAGCCATCATACTTACTGTTTGATATGCCGTATCAAAACCTTCGGCGCGATAGTATTTGTTATCAGGCATATTATGTTTCGTTACATAATTACCATCTACAAGGTCATCAATACTTGTCAATTTCTTCTTATTCTCTTCGTCATTCAAGTTACGAAGCAAGTCCCATTGGTGTGGTTGCCCAACTAATCCATTTCGGTCAGCTTTTTCACGCCATTTTTTGTCCATCTTCTTGAACCACTTGTCGTTAGTTCCTTGGTTTTTAGCGATAACAGCATCAGCCTCTAAATGGTCAAGCATCATAAGCGCTTCATTGTAGTTCTTCATGTAATGGTCAATCTTCTCACGACTGTCTAACAATCTAGGATTGTAATTGTACCATTGTTTACCGTCATTTGGTCGTTCATAAGCCATATTAAGACCTAATGCACCATAATCCCCATTTGAACTTGTCACAGCCGGTGATTGCAACATACCTTGAGCAAACGCTTCTACGTCAGTACCTTCACGGTGTCGCCATCCACCTAAATATGCCATACGGTCATTAATGTGTGTCGTTTCATGCGTAAACGCAGATGTACCGAAATCTGTAATCATGCTCGATAAGATATAGTATACCGCTTCTGAATTTTGTGGATTATCAAAGATATATGCGTATGCCCCCGTACCATTATTTCCATGCCATTTACCTGTAGGTCCATAGAACTCACGAACTGGTGCATAATCACCATTTTTATGGTGACCCATGCGATCTGACCAACCATATCCCCAAACATCTTGACTATCCCAGATTGCTGATGGAACCATATTTTCAGATTTGAGCAATCTATCACGTACATTGTCAGCAGCAAGTCTAGACCAGAAGTCTAAGTAATTGATTTGCTCTTGCGCACGTAAATCAATTTGTTTCTTAAACGCTTCACGTTCAGCTTCTGTATTCTTACCATATTTCTCAAACGCACTAAACGCTAATGTATTATAGGTTGAAATCAAGAACATATGAGCTTTCTTCGTAGTGAGAAGTGGTAAAATGTATTTACCATGTTCACCATTGTTCAAGTTTTCATAAAGGCGATATTTCTTGTTGGCAAACGCAGGGTTTGAGGATTGTTTTTCAACAATATAGTTGGTATGCGATACAGCTTTTTTATACCAAGTATTGATGTCAGTTTCTTCTGTGAATAAACGCATATTATAGTTTAAGAAACCGTTTAACTCACCGATACCAATCGTTCCACCAATTACTTCACGATAAGCTTCTAACGTTCTGTTACCTTTAATATTATTTTCTTTAGAACCAATCTTAATCAAGAAGTCTAACACATTAACATTTTTACCATAAAAGTCAGGTTTGAATAGCATTAATTCTTTAATATTAAAGTCATCGAATTTAACACCGTAGTAACGATTTAGGTAAGCTAATCCAAGAAGAACAGCAGCCTTATTGTCATCAATCTTCTTGATCAAGGCGCGTTTAGCAGATTCATCTGTGTTTAATTGATGATCTTCATTTTCAAGCAACTGTTTCACAAATTTCGCCAGATTATCCTTGACTTCTTTGAAGGTTTCTTCGAGGTAAAGGTTCTTAATCGCATTTACTTTGTTAGGACCGGTTCTATTTAGGTGTATGTAGATAGGATCTGATTGTAGCTCAACTGGGCTTAATTTTTCAACGATAGCATTGATAAGATCACTACGGTCTTTGTCAACGATATTAGGCGTATAGACAACTTCTCCGAGTTCAGCAATGCTGTACTCTTTCACTTGTTTGACATTAGATTCTTTCAGCGAAACAGTAAAGATGTCTTTGGTCTTATCAGCATAGTGCACCAAAATGTGGTCAGCATCAGCCAATTCTGTTACAAAGGCATTGCCCTTCATAGCAGTAACTGATAGGACTTCCTTGGTCATAAGATGACTATCAGCAGCTAATTTATTTCCTTGGTTTACAATCCATTCTTTATTGTAGAACGGTTGAAGTTTTTCGATATTACGGTAGGCAAGTTCACGAGATGCATCATAATCTTGAGTATCTTTATAAGTATCAGCTTTTGGTTTAGTATTGTTAAGTTTCTCTTCAATAAGAGGTTTAATTTCGAATTTATCAGCAGTAATTCCGAATGACTCTATTTTCTTGTTTGCTTCTTCCAAGCTGATTTCTTGGATTCGATTACTACGAGAACCCTTAAATGAGTGAGAACCTTCACTCACATCTTTAACAACGTAGTTTCTTTCAATCCAGTTTCTTGTATAGTATCCATCTTCTGCTTCTAAATCTCTAGATCCATAGAATTCTTCACCGTTTTTAACTTTCATCATTGAGACTGTATCAGCAACACGCCCCCATGTCCAGTTTTTACTAATGAATCCACCAACATCAACAGGATTTTTCACGTTAATAGTACCTTTAGTAACAGCGTTGCGAACAGATGCATACTTATCAATTCCATTAGGATCAGAACCGTTATCTGTTCTAGCAACAAGTCCACCTACACGTGCTTTATCTGCGGTAATATCAGCATCTACATATGCGTGTTTAATATTTCCTCTCCAAAGTTCTCCGGCAATACCACCGATATCCCAAGGTCTATTACCAACTCCTGTTAGTTTACCAATAAAAGCAACATTTTTAAGAAGCCCACCTATGTCTCCCTTATTAACAATACCAGCAATACCATCTTTACCTAGAATGCTACCTGTTACTTTAACATTTTCTACAGTACCATTTTTAAGTGCTCGCGATAGTGCTGAAATATTTTCAATCCAAGGCATATTAATATTAACATTACCTAAATTAATGTTTTTAACTGTTCCACCTTCAATGTTATCAAATAACTGACGAGCCATATTGTGGATTGTGTATTGTTTACCATCAACACTTGTTAAAGTCCCACTGAATTTACCAGGAACATATTGTTTATTTGGTGTTGGTACATTAGCTGCATTTAGATCTGCACCAAGTTTGAACTCACCGCTAGGGTTAGCTTGCATATCTTTTACAAGCTCATTGAAGTTGTAGTAAACATTATCTTCTTTTGCTTTTTGTTTTTCAAAGTAATGAACATACTCTTCGCTAAGTGTGTTATCAGCATTACGTTGAACTAAGTCTGGTGCTTTGGCAGTAACTTTATATAAAGTTTTTCCGTCTTTTTCTACTTCTTCAATCTTGTCAACAGCAAGTCTTGTAACTTTGTTGTCATGAGTTGTAACTCGTAGGTAAAGTGAAGCAACATTCGTTGGGTTTTCTGAAAGTAAACTTGAGTCAGTTTCAACACCTGCATCGTCAACACTTATTAAGCTTGTTTCTTTAATATTTTTAATTTCAACTTTTTTAAGGTCTAATTGTATTTGTTTATCTTCTAATGTTTCAGTTTCTTCTTGACCATTACCTCTATCATAAACCATAGTAGTAGATAGAGTATACTCTTTGAAGTATTCTACATTGTCTAATAACGCATTTAGATTATTTTCTGTTAGATTCACAGTCTTAACAACTTGTCCATCTTTTTTCAGGGTAGCTGTGATTGATTTAATTTTTGTCTTAGTTGGATTCTCTAGAGAATACTTAGCAACTACTTCTTTATCTAATACTTTCTTATCAGTATTTACAAATGTTAATACTGGTTTTGCAGATAATGGAACTAAGTTTTTGATAGCTTCTTCTAATCTTCTAGTAGCTGCATCTACTTTACTTTGAGTAGCAGTTTCATCTGTATTTACAGGAGTTAGCGCTGTAAGAGCTTCTTCTAAAGATTTCCATGTTTGAGTAGTGTATTCTTCTTTACGTTTGCTGTTAGCTGTGTTAATAGCCGTTTGTAATGCAGTTTTATCTACAGCAAGAGCTTTAATAGCGTCTTGAAGAGCTTGAGTAGCCGCATCTATTTCACTTTGTTTAGGAAGAGGAGTAGTTCGGCTGTTGATTTCTTTTGCTTTTATTTCAGCATTTTTGAAGTCATTCCAAGTTGTTGGACTGTAGTCAGCTTCTTGTTTAGTTTCTGCTCTTGTTATTTGTTCTTGTAATTTTGTTTTATCAACAGTAAGAGCATCGATAGCAACTTTAAGTTTTTCAGTTGCATCCTTGATTTGAGCTTGAGTAGCTTTGTCGTTGTCTTTTACAGCTTGAGCGTCAGTTTTCGCTTCTTCTAGAGCGCTCCAAGATACAGTACTGTAGTCAGTAGCAGTCTTAGACTGAGCATCAGCAAGTTGTTTTTCAAGTTCAGTCTTATCTGTATTTAATCCAGCAATAGCGGCTTTAAGTTTTTCGTCAATGTGATTTACTTCGCTTTGTTTTGTTGCTGGGTTGCTTGTAACTTCTTCAGCTTCAGCTAGTACAGTTTGAAGATTTGCCCAAGTTGCATCGCTGTAGTGTTCTTTAGTTTTTGATTTCGCATCAGAGATAGTTTTGTTTAAGTCTGTTTTATCAACGCTTAGAGCGTCAATAGCAGCTTTAAGTTTTTTAGTAGCTTCGTCGATTTGAGCTTGAGTAGCGGTAGCCTTATCTTTTACAGTTTGAGCGGCATTTTTCGATTCTTCTAGAGTGTTCCAAGATGTAGTACTGTGGTCAGCTTGAGTTTTTTCATTTACAAGATTCAGTTGTTTTTCAAGTTCAGTCTTATCTGTATTTAATCCAGCAATAGCGGCTTTAAGTTTTTCGTCAATGTGATTTACTTCGCTTTGTTTTGCTTCTGGTTTGCTTGTAACTTTTTTCGCTTCGGCTAATACATTTTGAAGGTTTGTCCAAGATGCATCACTGTAGTGCTCTTTAGTTTTTGATTTCGCATCTTCGATAGTTTTGTTTAAGTCTGTTTTATCAACAGTAAGAGCGTCGATAGCAGCTTTAAGTTTAGCTGTCTCGCTATCTACTTCAGGTTGTTTTACAGAGTCAGAAGCATATACACCTTTTGCAGCTTCTAAAACAGATCCAAGAGCATTGTAACTTGCTGGTGAATAATCAGTAGGAGAAACTGAACTAGCTTTATCAATTTGATTCTTTAACTCACTTTTATCAACTGGTTCTTTAGTACCAACACCCTTTATTTCATCTACTGGATTGGTTGTTATTGTATCCTCTAGTACTTTACTGGACTGTCTACCATCAGTAGTAGTGACTTCAGTTAAAATAGTGCGTTCGCCAGCAACACCTTCTCGAATAACCCTTGTTTTTCCCTTAGCGAGGTTCTCATCATCTTGCTCAACTGTCTTAAAAGGCACAGGCTCTTTAGTTACTATAACTTCAGACTTAACCTCTATTACATTTAACACACCTTCTTCAGGAGTTGTTTTATGTTCTACTGCTGGCTGTTCTACTTTTGTTTCTTCATTCTGATGTTCTGCTGGTTGAGCAGCTGGTGAAGTTTCTGTTGGTTGACTTTCTGGTTCAACTTGAGCTTCTACTGGTTGTTCTTCTTGTTTCGGTATTTCTTCCGCAGTCTTCTCTTCTTTAGAAGCTTCTGGTTGCTTTTCTGGCTCGACTGGTGCCTTTTCGTCTTCTCTTGGTGCAACTGGTTCACCTGCTTGTTCAACTTTTGGTTCCTCTGTTGGTTCCGTTTGTTTTTCTACAGCAGGCGTTTCCACTTTTGGTTCTTCAACAGATTGATTAACAGTCTCCTCTTTTGATTCTACTACTTCTGGCTGTGCATCTTCTTGTTTCGGTGTCTCTTCTGCTACCTTATCCTCTTTAGGATCTTCTTGTTGTGATGATTCTTTTGGTGTACTTGGTTGCTCCGGTTGTGTAGGTTGCACGGGTTGTTCTACTGGTGGTTCAACTTTTGGCTCCTCAGCTGGTTTATCTGATGGTTGACTTTCCGATTTGACTGGTGCTTCTTCATCTGTTTTTGAATCAACTACTCCACTTACTTCTTCAACTGGAGCTGATTCTGCTGAAGCTTCTTTCCCCTCTTCTGCTTTAGGAAGGGTGTCGTCAGTAGGTTTTACCTCCGATTTTGGTTCTTCCTTTGGATTTTCTTCTGTTTTAGGAGCTTCCTCTGTCTCTACTGCTCGGTTTTCTGGCTTAGCTTGCTCCTGATTTGTTGTTACTTGGGGATTCTCAACTTCGACCACAGTTACCTCTTCAGGTTTAGCTGAGTCTTCTTCTAAAACAGTGTCCAAGCCAAGCGTTTTGAGGATGTCACCTGATAGATAACCAACATAGCGATAGCCCTCCATTTCAACAACACCCTCTCGACTAGCCGGTGCTAGAGTAGCAACTGGATCTACAGCTCCTGCACTAGGAAGGACTACCAATCCCATAGCTCCAACTAGAAAGACGCTGGCAATTTTCTTTCTCTTGTAGATTAAAAGCAAGCTCCCAACAGTCAGCAAACCAAAAGCTGTCAAAACAGATGCTTCTGTCCCTGTTTGTGGCAGCTGATTTTTTTGATACACCAAACCATAAACAAGTTCATTTCCATCAGGCTTTCCTGTCTGAATTAAATCTTTAGCTTCTTGTGAAATAACCTCTTTATCTACATAGTGATAGGTGGCTGCGTCCACTACAGAAGGAGCCATCAAAAGGCTTCCAAGAAATACAGAACCTACAACTCCCTTAATCTTACGAATTGAAAAACGGTCTTTTTTAAACACTTTCATCTCCTTTATTTATTCTCACGACTTTCTGATAGAATCTTGCGGATAGTGCGCACGCGCACCTCCGATTAATTTTGGACGACTAGCCAGCGCCGTTACATGGGCATGACCAATCTCTCTCAAAAGAGGGCGAATCGGAACCTGAACATGCTTGACATGCATACCAATTGCAGTATCTCCGATATCCAATCCAGCATGAGCCTTGATAAATTCAACCTCAACTGGATCTTGCATAAACTTAAAGGCTGCCAATTGACCTGAACCTCCTGCATGGAGAGTAGGAAGGACACTGACGATTTCCAGACCAAACTGCTCTGCCACCTGACGTTCAACGACGAGAACCCGATTGACATGCTCACAGCCTTGAACAGCTAGATGAATTCTTTTTTCTTCTAGGAGATCTAGGATGGTCTTCACAATGATTTCGCCAATTTCTTGGCTGGATTCCTTGCCAATCTGACCACCTATCACTTCACTAGAGGAAAGACCCAAAACAAAGATAGATCCTTGCTTCAAATTGGCCTTTTCTAAAACATCTTTCACTATCTGACGTGTTTCTCTTTGAATCTGTGTCTCGTTCATCTCTGCTACCTCTTTTGTCACTATCTATCATACCGTTTTTTCTTGTTTTTAGCAAGATAGACGACCTGGAAAGCTTGCCCAATTACGCATAAAACTCCCAGAATTGACTGGGAGTTAACTAGTTTCTATTCTATTTATGTATATTTCAACCGTCGTTCCTTTGTCGGGTGCAGAATCAATCTTCATCTGGTAATGTTCTCCAAAATGAAGTTTGAGACGCTGATCGACATTTTGAAGACCAACTCCCCCACGTTTGAGTTGACTTTGACTACTATCACCAGCATCTTGGAAGCCAACTCCATCATCCTCAATGCGGATGACCAAGCCTGTATCCTGTTTCTGGACAGAAACTCTAATATGTCCCTGACCTTCCTTCTCCTTGATGCCATGGTAAAGAGCATTTTCCACCAGAGGTTGCAAAACCAACTTGGGCAAGACTAGGTTATCAAAGGCAGGATTTTCAGCAATCTCGTATTCCAGCTTATCTCCATAGCGTTGTTTCTGGATAAAGAGATACTGGCGGACATGATTGATTTCATCAGACAGGCAAATCAAGTCCTTGCCTTGATTGAGTGCCAAGCGGAAATAGGTCGCCAAGGACTTGGTCACCTGAACCACTCGCTGACTATCCTGAAATTCAGCCATCCAGATGATGGTATCCAAGGTATTATAGAGGAAATGAGGGTTAATCTGGCTTGATAGGGCTTGAAGTTGGTACTGACGGGTCGTTTCTTCCTGGCTACGAATAGCTACCATCAACTGATCAATCTGATCCAACATGGCATTAAATTGGCGAGTTACTTCTCTCAGTTCATAGGCACCAACTTCCTTGGCACGAAGATTTTGAGCACCAGAAGCAATTTCCAACATGGTTTCTCTCAAGTCCCTTAAAGGAGCAATCCAGCGTTTAAGACTTAACCAAACCAAGAAGAGACAGACAAGAAGAGATGTGACACTTGCCCCAAGCAAGGTCCACATGAGTTGACTCCGAACCTGGTCTAACTTCTCCAGCGAAGACACGCCAAGCACCGTCCAATCAGTTCCTGCAATCTTTTCCTGACTGACGTAGGATTGGTGATCTAGCGTATAGCCCTGACCTGTCTCGATATAGGGTTTCATGGCCTCCATTTCGCTAGACGAACTATAAACTGTGTGTTGAGGATGGTAGACAAATTCATGGTTTTCATTGATAATGAAAGCAAAGCCCTGCTGCCCCAACTGGAGTTGGTTGAGATAGGCTTCCAGAGTTTCGTAGGAAATATCCAAGCGAAGCACGCCCAGATTAGCTCCCTTTGCATCAACAAGTTCTTGAGTGACAGAAATGACCCATTGACTATCTGATTTACGAGCTGGAGTCAAAACGGGCATGGCTCCCTGATGAATGGCCTTTTGATACCAATCCTCAGCCATCATATCTGAAGAAGTTTTCATCTGCACAGTGTCATCTGTAGAAATGACCTGACCAGATTTGGTCACCAAAACCACTGCTTTCAAGTCCTGGTCTGCCTTTAAGATGGTCAAAAATAGATCTCGGATTCCCTTGACCTTATCTTGACTGGGATTCTCAGCATAGGCTAGGACATCCGTCTGCTGGGTCAAACCGGTCGAGGTGGTTTCTAATTTTTTAATATAAGACTGAATAAAGTGGCTAGTCTGGCTGATGGTCGTTTGGCTGTTGCCTTCAATGGTGGTCTCAATGGCTGAAGAACTAGATTGATAGTAGAAAGTCCCGACCAGAGCTAGGAGAATAAGAAAGACCAAAAAGATGGAAATAACCATTCTGACTAGGAGAGAAGAACGCTTCATCGGCCTTCTCCCTTCTTAAACTGACGAGGTGTCACACCTGCAATCTGTTTAAAACGTTGGGTAAAGTAGTTCATATCTTCAAAACCAACCTTTTCAGCTATCTCATAAATCTTCAGATTTGTAGTTAAAAGCAAAAGCTTGGCTTGTTTGACACGTTCTCTCACCAGATAATCCTGAAAAGGCAGGCCCAGCTCTTTCTTAATCAAGGAACTCAGATAAGTCGGACTAAAACCTAAGTCACTGGCCAAAGACTTTAAACTAAACTGGCTATCAGCCAGATGGGACTGGATTTTCTGGGCCATGTTTCCTTCAAACTTATCGGTCAATAAATCTTGTAACTGCTCTTCTTTCTCTTCCTTGTCCAACTTTTGCTTGATTTTCCCCAACATTTCCTCAATATCCTGACGAGAAAAGGGCTTGAGCAGGTAGTCATCCACACCGAGTTTGACAGCAGACAAGGCATAATCAAAATCATCGTAGCCAGTCAAAAAAACTAGATGAACCTGAGGATAGGTTTCCCGAACCAGACTGGCCAACTGGATGCCATTTAGCTGAGGCATGTTGATATCGGTTAAAATGATATCTGGCACCTGTTTTTGGATCAATTCCCAAGCCTGCCTTCCATTTTCAGCCTGACCGATGATTTCCATATCGTAGGCTGCTACATTGACCAACTTGGTCAAGCCCTGTCTTACCAGATATTCATCTTCTACGATTAAGATTGTATAGGTCATGCTTCTCTCCTTTACCACTTACTAGTATCAGTATAGCAAAATTCTCCTCTCACTGCTTAGGAAAGACTTCTTATACTCAATGAAAATCAAAAAGTAAACTAGGAAGCTAGCCACAGGTTGCTCAAAGTACAGCTTTGGGGTTGCAGATAAAAATCCTTGATATTATGTGTTTTATTGTTAGAAAATTTGCTTTATTTTCTCCTCAAATTGAGTTTTTGCCCCGTCTCAACCCTACCCACGACAAGGCGATGCTGACATGGTTTAAAGCGATTTTCGAAGAGTATTAATCAACATAATCTAGTAAATAAGCGTAGCCTTTTTCTTCCATTTGGTCTTTGGGAATAAAGCGGATAGAGAGGCTATTGATACAGTAACGTAAGCCGCCCTTGTCCTGTGGACCATCCGTAAAAACATGCCCAAGGTGAGAATCTCCTACTCGGCTCCGCACTTCCATACGCGTCATATTGTAGGACTTATCTTCCTTGTAGGTGACAACATCTGGACTGATGGGTTGGGTAAAACTAGGCCAGCCACAACCAGACTCAAATTTGTCTTTTGATGAAAAGAGAGGTTCCCCAGTTGCTATATCCACATAGATACCGGATTCAAATTTATCCCAGTAACGGTTTGAGAAAGCTCGTTCTGTTTGATTTTCCTGGGTAACTGCATACTCCTCAGGTGACAGGGTCTTTTTCAATTCCTCATCACTTGGTTTTGGATATTTGCTGGCATCAATGACAGGATAGGCCGCCTGATTAACATTGATATGGCAGTAGCCATTTGGATTTTTCTTGAGATAGTCTTGGTGGTAATCCTCTGCCACTACAAAATTCTTCAAGGTTTCCTTTTCAACTGCTAGAGGTTGATCGTATTTCTTAGCAACTTCATCAAAGACTTGGTTGATTACCTCCAAATCCTTGTCATCTGTGTAATAAACACCAGTACGGTACTGGGTTCCTACATCATTTCCTTGTTTATTTTTGCTGGTTGGATTGATAATGCGGAAATAATGAAGCAGGATTTCCTTGAGGGAAATTTGATTGGCGTCGTAAGTGACATGGACGGTTTCCGCATGTCCTGTTTGGTTGATCAATTCGTACTTGGTTGTTTCCCCTCTACCGTTTGCATAGCCTGAAACGGCATCTGTCACTCCGGGAACGCGGGAGAAGTATTCCTCCACTCCCCAGAAACAACCTCCAGCTAGATAAATTTCGTGCAAATCTGCATCTTTACTAACTTCTGTTTTTTTCACTGTTTTTCCTCCTTGGCTAACTGCCGCTTTCTCAATTTGCGAGGCATCTGTCTGCCCTGCATTTCGTATCAATAGAACATAGAAACCGGTTATGGCTAGAAAAAATACTCCTAGCAACAAGAAGATTTTTAACTTATCATTCATAAGACACCTCCTAGGCTAATTCCTTCAAAGTTTGCAAAATTGCATCTTTTTCCATGAATCCTGGATGTGTTTTGACCAACTTGCCTTCTTTGTCTATAAAGGCTTGGGTTGGGTAAGAACGGACACCATAAGTTTCCAAAAGTTTGCCTGATGGGTCAACTAGGACTGGGAGATTTTTATAATCCAATCCCTTATACCAATTCTTAAAGTCCGCTTCAGATTGCTCTCCCTTATGTCCTGGTGACACTACTGTCAAGACCACATAGTCATCACCAGCTTCTTTAGCAATCTCATCCGTATCTGGAAGACTAGCCAGACAGATGGAACACCAAGAAGCCCAGAATTTGAGATAGACTTTCTTGCCCTTGTAATCAGATAAACGGTAGGTCTTGCCATCTACTCCCATCAATTCAAAATCAGCCACCTCTTTCCCTTTAGCTGCGCTTGTTTTACTAGCTGTCTGCTCCGTCTTCATTTCATCTTTCGTTTGGTGTTCACTAGTCACGGACTTGCCTGAACAAGCCGTCAAACAAAGGAGCGAACCTGCTCCAAGAACACATGTTTGCCATTTTTTCATACTGATATTCCTTTCCATTTTATTCAAATAATTGACTTAAAATTGAAGCATTTCCAAACAGAACTAAGAGTCCCATCACGATAATAAGAAAACCACCCACTTTTTTGAGGATTCCGAGATAGGGATGAAGTTTTCGGAAATGTTTCAAAACATAACTAGAGGTCAGAGCTAGAAGCAAGAATGGTAGCGCCAAGCCCAACGTGTACACCAACATGAGACCCGCTCCCTGCCAAGCACCTGAGCCACCTGAAGCCGCCAAGGCCAAAACAGAGCCAAGAACCGGCCCCACACAAGGCGTCCAAGCAAAACTAAAGGTCAAGCCCAATAAAAATGCCTGACTATAGCCCTTACCATTTTGCCCCTGTCCTTGCAGTTGTAACCTCTTTTCCTTATAAAGCCCCTTAAAGTGTAGAATCTCCATCTGGTGCAAGCCTAAGAGAATGATAACCGCACCCGTCACATATTGGAACCAAGAAGCATAAAGCAAGTCGCCTAAAAAACCAGCTCCATAGCCCAACAAAATAAATATAAAGGAAATTCCTGCTATAAAGGCCAGAGTTCGTAATAAACTAACAACTGAGATGGAAAATTTGCCACTAGAAGCCTGAGCACTATCCTTATCATCTAGTAACACCCCTGCATAGACTGGTAACAAGGGTAAGATACAAGGAGAAAAGAAGGATAGAATCCCTGCCAAAAAGACACTTAGAAAAAAGAAAATATGACCCATAAAGTTCCTCCTATCATTTTATTGATAGATTTATTATACTCCTTCCATTTTCGAAAAAACAGGGACAATGATAGGGAAAAATAGGAATTTAATCAGATGATTTAGAAATCTTGGACAAAAACTATACAAAAACTGTCAAAGCACAAAAGCGCATAGTATCA
>NZ_VMLH01000100.1:0-3911 GCF_013276595.1 Streptococcus sp. 10824 | reverse complement strand
TCGAGTCTATTATAACTTTTAGCGTACTCATCTACTCTTTCTAAAGCTGATTCGATTGCTTCTACTATTCGTTGTTGTTCGGATAGTGGAGGCAATAACATAGGAACTTCATATTTTAAAAATTTTATTGAAGCTAAATTTTTTATCGCTGAACCTATAGAATGCTCTTTTAGTGTATTAATCAAACTCGTAAACATCCATTTAAAATACTGTGAATCTATTATATCTGAGTTTAACGTAAGTTTTAATAATGCTTGATTTATAACTCCATTATAATAATTTGAAGGTATTTGAAAGATTTCTCCAATAGTACCTGCACAAGATATTAAAATATCTCCTGCTTTTATTGAAAAATTTTTTAAACGTATATAATCACTCTCTTTTAACCAATAGTCTCCATAATCTATAGTTTTTCTTATAGCATTACCTTGTTCATAAACCTTATATGTATGTTCTCCTTTCGGAACAAACATTGACTTTGTTATAGAACTACCAAAAGGACCTCTTTTTATTGAGCCGTCCTCTAATGCACAAATGTCTGGTAAATAAACTATGGCCCATCCTTTAGGTATATTATGTTTAAACTCTTTTATACTTCCATCAGCAAACTTCCCATAATGTTTCTTATGTGCTTCAAGTATATAAAAAGGCGTAAAAATACGCCTATAGATAATGGGGTTGAAATAGGTTTATTGTTGATGAGATTATAGATAATTCACTTTTTTACTTCCAATCGAATACTTAAAACTTCCACCTTTTCTGCCTGTAATTGTTCATCATAAAATTCAATATCTTCAGGATTTTCCCCTTGGCAACCTCAGTAGAAATATTCTTCCGCTCGATCAGGATTCAAAAATCGACAAGCACAAACAAAACAGTCTCCATCATCATTTATTGAGATAATATAGTAGATTGAAATAAGATGTAAACAAATCGATTAGGAAAGTTAAATTAATTTCTAGAAATTTTTTAGCAGATGTAGTGTACTATTCTAGTCTCAATTTACTATGGCTTCAAATATATCTTTCGAAAAAATATTTACAGATGTGTAATTTTGAAGCTTGCAAAAGTTAGTAAATTAGTAAACTTGTAGATTTCGATTTGAAGCAATGTGTTTTCTTGCCCGATATTGTTTTTGAAATTGAATTTTTCCATAGTGACTCCTTGATTTTCTTCTACACGTCTAATGATAAATCTAATTCGCAAAAGAGTCAAGAGGATTTTTCGAAAAATAAATAGCGACCGAAATCGCTATTTTAAGGGTTATAGGTATTTGATGGCTTAGACTGCTGTGTGACTGTTTACCCTCAGGCAATCTTTCTTATATATTAGTATTAGTAAAGGTCTAAATAATTATCAATTTCCCATTGTGAAACGAAGGTTGCATAGCTTGCCCATTCGATTCGCTTGGCTTCAAGGAAACTAGTATAGATATGTTCTCCAAGAGCTGCTCTGACAACCTCATCTTCTGTCAAAGCTTTCAAAGCGTTGTGAAGGGTTGATGGAAGGTCTGTAATACCAGCTTCCTTGCGCTCTTCTGCTGTCATGATGTAGATATTTTCTTCGATAGGAGCTGGTGCTTCGATTTTATTTTCAATACCATGCAAACCAACTTCCAAAAGAACTGTCATAGCGATATATGGGTTTGCCATTGGATCAACTGAACGCAACTCAAGACGAGTTCCCATACCACGTGAAGCAGGCACGCGTACAAGTGGCGAACGGTTACGACCAGCCCAAGCAATGTAAACAGGGGCTTCATAACCTGGAACCAAACGTTTGTATGAGTTAACCGTTGGGTTCATGATAGCAGTATAGTTGTAGGCATGCTTGATCAAACCGCCAAGGAAATGGTAGGCCGTTTCTGACAACTGCATTCCTTTTGGATCATTTGGATCAAAGAAGGCATTATTTCCTTCTGCATCAAACAAGGACATATTACAGTGCATACCTGATCCAGCAATACCAAATTTTGGTTTGGCCATAAAGGTTGCGTAAAGGCCATGTTTGCGAGCAATGGTTTTAACAACAAGTTTAAAGATTTGAATCTTATCACAAGCACGGAGAACTTCATCATACTTAAAGTCAATCTCATGCTGTCCAACCGCAACCTCGTGGTGACTGGCTTCTACTTCAAATCCCATTTGGGTCAAGACATTCACAATCTCACGACGTGTGTTGTCCGCAAGGTCCGTAGGCGCCAAATCAAAGTAGCCACCCTTGTCATTCACTTCAAGTGTTGGATCCCCATTTTCATCCAGTTTAAATAGGAAGAATTCTGGCTCTGGTCCAAGGTTGAAGGATTTGAATCCTACTTCTTCCATGTGACGAAGAGCTCGTTTCAAATTGCCACGAGGGTCACCTGCAAATGGTTCACCTTCTGTTGTATAGACATCACAGATCAAACCTGCAACACTTCCATTTTCATCTCCCCAAGGGAAGACTGTCCATGTATCCAAGTCAGGGTACAAGTACATATCTGACTCATTGATACGTACAAAACCTTCAATAGAAGATCCATCAAACATAGCCTTATTTGACAAGACCTTATCTAATTGTTCATCTGTAGCAGGAATTTCGACGTTTTTCATGGTTCCCAAAATATCTGAGAACATGAGACGGATAAAGGTAACATTTTTTTCCTTGACTTCACGACGAATATCTGCAGCTGTGATTGGCATGAGTTTTCTCCTTAATGTATGACTACTTGCGGTTGCCTAACCGCGACCAAAAGGTGATTGCACCGAAGCAAAGCGACCCTGTTGGAGGAGTTCATTGTGAAGTGCACGACGCACTTCAGTCTGACTCACCGCTTTCTTGGATTTCGCTTCACGTTCAGCATATTTTTTCTTAATGGCAGCGATATTATAACCTTCTGAGATATAATCTTTGATTTCAAGCAGACGATCCATGTCATTCAAGGAATACATGCGACGGTTTCCTTCGTTTCGATCAGGCTTAATCAACTCTTGATCTTCATAATAACGAATCTGACGCGCCGATAAATCGGTCAACTTCATAACACTGCCGATAGGAAAAACAGCCATATTTCGGCGAAATTCTTTTTCCTTCATTTACAATTTCCTTCTTTCTGTCTATTATAGTCTAAAAAAAGACAAACGTCAATTGATAATGTCATAAAATATAACATTATTTTTCTTTTTTCTCTAAAAAGAGTCGAATACGATCAATATCGTAATTTACGAGAATTGCGACAAAAACTCCCATGAAAGTTTCTGATACACGCGCAAATACGTACAAAATTGTTTCGCCGCTCGGAATCGATAGGGTAATGATTAACATAGCCGCTACACCACCAATAACCCCTGCTTTGTTATTCATGGCTACATTTGTCATAATGGTTAACATGGTGCAAATTGGAACAACTACCAAGGTCACCCAAAAGGCTTCGTGGAAAAAGGTATTTAATAAGAAGAAGACAAAGGCATAGAGGCCTCCGATACTATTCCCTAGAATACGCGAAGTCCCAAAATGAACACTCTTATCAAAACTCTCCCTCAGGCTAAAAACAGCTGTCAAAGCACCGATTTGAAGACCTTTCCAACCAAAAAAGCCAAAAATCAAGAGAACTAGAAAAACAGCAATTCCTGTTTTAAAGGTTCGCATACCAAGTTTGAACTGGGATTTATCGAATTTATATTTTTTAAAATAACTCATAATCTCAACTTTCTATTTCCATTTTATCATAAATCGGTGATTTTTATGAGTAATAGTTGCGAGGAAGCTCTTTTATTTTAAGCAAAAGAAAAGAGGAACTTTCATCTCTCTCTTCTTTGATTTGTTTATAAAATCTTATTTTTCTGTCAAGGCTACAAGTCCTGGAAGAACTTTATACTCAATGAAAATCAAAGAGCAAACTAGGAAACTAGCAGCAGGTTGCTCAAAGCACT
>NZ_VMLH01000010.1:0-23884 GCF_013276595.1 Streptococcus sp. 10824 | reverse complement strand
GGTCTGCTACTGGCGTTACTACCAGAGCTGTCTTGTCTGCTTTGTCGACTAACTGCTCTTTCGCTTTGTCTAACTTACCTTGCGCTTCTGTTACTTTTTCTTGCGCTTCTTGAACTTCAGCTGCTGTCGCATTGTCACCTTTAGCTAATACTGCTTTGGCTGCTTCCTTCGCTGCTGCAACATCTGCTTCTGCTTCTTTCTTAGCGGCTTCGTATGCTTGAATACTTTCTGGTGTCTTACCTTCTGTACTTACAGCTTCATCTAACTTCGCTTTATCCTCAGTTAGTTTATTTTTCGCTGTAGTTGTCGCTGCGGTTGTTACGGCATCTTCTGCCGCTTTCAAGGCTGCTTTGGCTGCGTTTACTTTCGCTAGCTCTGCTTGTACAGCTTCTGGTGCCGCATTGTCGTCCGCTATTACTTTTTTCGCTGCTTCCACTGCTTTATCCGCCGCTTCTTTTGCTTTAGTATATGCGTCAACTTTGCTTTGTGGCTTGTCATCTGTAGTTGGTTGACTTGCTACTTCGCTTGCTAAATCGTTATTCGCTTGCGTTAGAGCTGTCTTGTCTGCTGGTTTCACCACATACGTTACTCTTACGTTTTCTGTACTTTGATCTGTATAAGTAACAACAACGTCAAGAGTATGGTTCCCTACTGTAGTTGGATACTGTGTTCCTTCTTTCAGTACAGCTGATGCTTTGTTAGCTACATCTACAGCAGCAAGTAACTCTGCATTTGTAGGATTTTCACCGATTACTTTTGTAATCGTCTTAGTCGTCGGAGCTGTGTGTTCTGGAATAGGATGATTTTGGTTATTTGCTTGAGATTCAACATCGCCATTTCCTCTAGTAGAGGCTGTTGTGATATTTGTATTCCTGTTCACTTTTGTATAGTCAAGCGTAACCTTACCATTTGCTAGACTGATACCATCTGGTAAGGTTGTTGAAGAACTCCAATTATTTCCTCGTTTAACCAGTGTTACTGTGGCATTGGTATTTTGTTTGTTCTTATAAGTTAAGGTCACTTTTTCTGCATCTGTCGGTAATGTAACTTCTACATCTCCATTTTGACGTGTAGCACTAGTTGTTGCACTCGGTTGTTCAAACTTAGCCTTAATTCGTTTAGTTTCTGAAATTTTCGTTGCGCTAGAAGCTTTTACCGCAACTTCCGTCCCGTCTTTTACTAAACTTTTTGGAAGGGTAAAGCTATTGCCACTAGCTGTAATTCCTGCAACAGCACTCCATCCTTGATCAGTTTTTCTAAAATGTTGTGTTTCTGAACGATTACTAGTTTGATTATGATAAGTCAAATCAAACTCAGTAGCTTCCTGCGGTACAGTAATTACAACCGAACCATCTGGTTGGGCTATACCACTTACATCCTCTAATCTTCCTAAAACCTTAGTAGTAGCTGCTATACTAAAGTCAGAGCCGTCCTTCTGCTGCTTAACTGTAACTGTTGAACCTGCTTCTGCTGTTTCAGCTTGGATTAGGATTTTGCCCAGTCCATTTTCATCATTTATAATCGAAATTGTGCTATCTGCATTGGCGTCATCCTTATTCCAGTTGCTACCAGTTTTAGTAAAACCAACAGTTTTTTCTTGTCCAGTAGCATTTGTATACGTAAGCATAACCTTAGTAGCTTCGTCTTGACCTACCATTGATGTTACCGTTAGAGTTTCTTTATCTTGTGAGATAGTTGGAGATTGAGGTGCTTGGACCGTCACTTTTGTAACCAAGTCATCTCGTGAGATAAACTTACTTTCTGATCCGTCCTGACTTGTAACAGTTGCATTTCCATCACTATCCACTGTAACAGTCGCTCCTGGGTTAGCAGCTTGTAGAGCCTTCTTAATCTTTTCAATATCTGAAGAATTTAGTTTCTCTGGATCGGTTACAGGTACTTTCTGCTCTGGGTTGACTAACGGTTTACGGTTCTTTGCAGCTTCTTTTTGCTCTTCTGTCAGCTCCAACAAATCTTTGTGGGAAATCAAGCCACTTGTTCCATCTGGTTGTACAACATAGGCATCTCCATTTTGCCCAACGTTTACAGTAGCACCAGGATTTTTCTCCTGAACCTTCTGAGTAATCTTCGTCAATTCCTCTTTGGTTAGCTTATTTGGATTAGCTACCTTCACTTTTTCAGTTGGTTTTTGGATTTCTTTTGGAGAAGTCGAATCATCTGCAGAATCTGCTTGCCCATTTTGTTTCACAAAATCACTGACAGCAGCTTCTTCCTTTTGTCCATCCGGTCTGGTCACCTGAACCTTACCATCATCTGTTATTTCAACTTTAAATCCTGGATTAGCATCTTCAATAGCTTTTTTTAGCTTATCTTTCTCGGTTTGATTTAGACTACTTGGATTTTCAACGGTAACTTTTTCTGCTGGGCTTACAAAGTCACGGCTAGCTTCTGTAGGAAGTTCTAGTTTAAGCGATTCTGATAGTGGTGATACAAGATAGTCTAAAACAGGTTCATCTGTACCTTCCTTAACCACTGCCGTAACTAGACGAAGTTCCTCATTCCCCACCAATTCTTGTCTATACTTATCAGGAGTAAAATCAACTGTTCCATCCGCCTTAACATCACCACTAGCAAGAATAGTATAGCCAGTAGCTTTTTTAGGCTTATTATCAGAAGCACCTGTGCCTACAGCATCCACATCATTCCCACCTTTAACCAAGAAGGTTTTCAGTTTTGCTTTATCAGGAATATTTGCTGCTTCTCCTTTTGTTCCAGAGTTTGCTTTGATGACCGGTTTTCCTGTAGTCTTTCCTTTCAAACTCTCAGCTGTTGTTACAAAACTCGGTTTCGTAAATGGAATGTATAGATAGAGTTTTTCTGTCTTGGTTGTATTATCTGCGGTTGTAACCGTAACAGTAATTTGATGGATACCTGAATTGGTTTTGTTAATAGTTCCTGTTAATGACTTCTTGCTACTTAGGGGTCCCTCAGGCTCCACTCCACCCTGAACCAAGCCCGTTTTTTCTAAATTAGTTACTTCAATATTTTTGATAGACTTACCACCTGGAACTCGAACCAGCACTTGTAGTTGCTTTCCAGTATAACTGTCAAGATATAGTGCTTTATACTTACTTGTCTCCAAGCTAGAAGCTGCTCCGCCCTCTCCACTTTGTCCAAACCCAATACGAATCTGACTGCTATCGTAGTTGGCTACTTTAGCATCTGATGATTCAGACTCTAAGAGTGAAGTTCGCTTGCCTTCTGCAGTCAAATAAGACTGACCTGAAACACGTGACTTGACAGTATAAGAACCTTTTGTAATAACAACATTTTTGAAGGTTGCATTTCCATCATCACCAGCAATACTGGTTGCTACTTCTTTTCCGTCATGGTAGAGAACCATCTCTACACCTTTGGTTCCGTTAGTTGCAGTGATATCCTTTATCGTCCCTGCTTGCTTTTGCAAATCAGTATTTAAACTTGGTTTTTTCGGTTTCACAACAAAATTTAACTGAACCAATTCACCAGAACCGTCAGCAAAGATTCGCTCTACAAGATAAGATTTCACTCCCGGAGTATTGACGATAGTCTTTGCAACCTCTTGGTTGTTTTCAACTTTGACACCATCCTTAAAAAGATTATAAGAAGTTGGATGTGATTCAGCATTATCCCCTACCTTATCCCTATTTTTAAAGTAAGATTCAAGGTCAATGCCTCCATCGCTTTTAGCAATTAAAGATGAAGAGGTACCTGGAGTTGTTGATACATTATTATTTCTCGGCTGCCAAATTTGCCCTTGTACAATCTGATAGTAGCCATTCCCTTCCAACTGAGCCGGATACTTCTCAGCCTGGTCTCCTTCACCGGCAGCTCTACCGTACCACTGATTGACTAGCAAGCGATTAACTGATTTCCCTGACAGCCTAAACCCTTTAACACCCAAGGCGTAATAGAGATTACGGAAAGTCGTATCTGGGGAAGTCGTCTCAAAAGTCAAATGGTAGCTATCATCACGTCCTCCGTCCAAAGAGAAGGTGTAGACTTTCTCGGTTTCATTTTTGATACCAGAGTATTTAGAAGCTGCCTTTTTCTCAACTTCAGTTGGGAAGTTTTTATCAGCATGGTAGTAGAAACCTTTCTGCACCCACCAGTTAACTTCTTCCTTGGCTAAGCCATCCAGACTATCCGTCCGATAACCATAACCTCCACTTTTTGCTGCCGCTCCTGTTGATGCAACAGTCCCCTGCTTTTCATCACTAATTCCATCAGCTGATTGTAAGGCCTTTAGGATTTGATCCTCTCCGTTACCTGCATCTCCACTAGTAGCAGTGGTGCCACCAGTCCTATGATCATAACGAGAAATAGTTACTGAGTTTGCTTTTACAGTGTGGTTTTTAGGTAGGGTAAACCAAAAAGTATTTGATAAGTAGTGGTGTGGACCCCGTCCTACTTTTCCCTTATTGATATCAATCTCCCATTTAAAACCAGTTTCTGTTTTCTTGACTATCCCGTAGATAAAATCTTTCGCTTCCGGAATACGAAACTCTTTTCCGTCCCAATATGCTCTTGAACGTTGCGAACCATAGACATAGGTTCCACGGGCATAAGGTGAACCTGCATGTCCATCTTCTAAAAAGTAGTTGATCCCATCTACATAAGCATTACTTGGCACAGCTATGTAGCCTGAAGGAACTTCTTGTCTGCTTCCTCTTGAACGAGGTTGAATCGCTGTTGTCACCGGAGTGTTTAACGGTTGTTCATCCTGTTCTGTATCATCCTCATCATCGTCAAGTGGAATAGGGTCATAGTCAGACTGGCTGTCTTTGAGCACCCGAGGCTGAAGGACTCCAGTGCTGCTTGTTTTGGCTGCTATCGTGTCAGCAGATCCTGCCCTTTTCTCTCTCACCTGAGAACTTTCTTGAACAGACTCTGGCTGGCTAGAGTCTACTCCAGTAGTTTTAGGGGCAGCTACTGTCTGTCCTTGATTAGATCCTTCCGCTGACCTCCCTTGCCCTTTTATCTCCTTTGTGATCTTGCCTTCAGCAAGTTGCTCAAGTACAACCTCCTTCGACTCTCCCTCATCCGACTCCTGCAGAGCCCCATCAGGGTTACCATCAAATCCAGCGACCACGTCATTAGTTGTAGCTGGAGTGACTGTCTCACTCGCTGCTACTGCACCGTTGGCAAAAAACATCAATGCGGCAACCGCAACACTGGCGGCACCAAAGTGGTACTTACGAATGGAGTAACGGAAGACCTTTTCTCTGTTAGACTTTCTAAAATCCATAACTCTTTCTCCTTAAAGATATGATTGAAGAGAACATGTCATTTTCCTCTTCAATTGACAATAATATTAAATAGCAACTTACGACTATTTACCCCACTATACCTCCTATGAAGAGTATACAGTCTAGTAGCAATTATACCACCCCCCCCCGAATTTTGCAAGGAAAAACATTTAATTTTTTCTGTTTTTAGAGTATTTTATGGTAAATTGTTATCTTTCTAATTATATGTATTGGATTTTTTGATTAAACTGCAAAAAACGAGGACTATTGTATTTTTTTATTTATAAAATTTCGGGTATAAGTTTTACAAAAAAATCCAGTCTCAACAATGTCTCAGAATCACATTTGTACTAGTGTAGTTTCAGTTTACCATAACTATACTAGTACAATTTTTCATTGTCTTCACCTTCTAACTAGATATGATGGAAAGGATTGGTCGATGCTTGGCTAGGTAAAATCTCTAGTTCCCAGCCTTTTTCCTCTTTCCATTGAGTAAGGAGTGCTGCGATTTTTTCCACAAACAGCACTTCGATATAGTGACCTGGATCCAATGCCAGCAAGCCATCAGACAACATATCCTGGGCAGTGTGGTAGTAAATATCACCAGTGATATAGACATCCGCTCCTTTAGCTAAAGCATCCTTATAGAATGACTGCCCGCTTCCACCACAGATGGCCACTCTTGAAATAGGTTTCTGCAAGTCATTCTCTTGATAATGCACCATTCGAAGACTATCTAGGCCGAATACTTGCTTGACATACTGGGCAAAGTCCCCAAAGGTCTGAGTCAGAATATTTCCAATACGTCCAATCCCACGTTCAGGGCCTGTTTCCTGCAGATAAGTCGTTTCCTCGATACCTAGCATCTGGCAGAACCAATCATTGAGGCCATTTTCAACGATGTCAATATTGGTATGGCTGACATAAACTGCGATGTCATGCTTGATGAGATCAATGTAAATCTGATTTTGTGGACGGCTAGCTACCAAGTCCTTAATGGGACGGAAAATCGGCGCGTGCTTGACAATAATCAAGTCCACACCCTTTTCAATGGCTTCAGCCACCGTCTCTTCACGAATATCCAGAGCAACCATGACGCTTTGGATATCCTTGTCCAAAGTGCCAATTTGCAGGCCACGACTGTCTCCCTCCATGGAAAATTCCTGAGGACAAAAGGCTTCATATGCGTTAATTACTTCACTTGCTAACATGGAGCACCTCCTTGATGGCTTGAATTTTATCGACTAGAACTTGACGCTCCTCCAGATTTTTTTCTGGGATTTGTCCGAGGGCAAACTCTAGCTTAACAGCTTCTTTTTGCCATTTTTGGACAAAGACTGGACTGACCTCTTTGGACAAAAAAGGACCAAAGCGAACATCACTGGCTGATAGCTTCATTTGTCCTGCTTCCACCACCAAAATCTCGTAAAACTTGCCAGCTTCTTCTAAGATGCTTTCAGCTACAATCTGAAATCCGTTCTCTTGTAGCCAGATACGCAAGTCGTCTTCACGATTATTGGGCTGGAGGATCAACCGTTCTACATTAGCTAACTTGTCCAAGCCTTCTTCTAAAATTCTAGCAATCAAACGACCACCCATTCCAGCAATGGTAATGACAGACACTTGGTCTGCCTCTTCAAAGGCTGCCAAGCCATTGGCTAAACGAACCTGGATTTTCTCCTTTAGGCCGTGAGCCTCAACATTTTTGACTGCAGATTGGTAGGGACCTTCTACGACCTCACCTGCAATGGCACTTTTGATTTGTCCTCTTTCGACTAACTCGATAGGCAAATAAGCATGGTCACTTCCCACATCTAGCAAAATGGCTCCCTGTGGCACAAAGGAAGCCACCAATTCTAATCTCTTTGAAATCATCTTCTCTCACTTTCCAAACTCTATTATCTCTTATTATACCACATTTCAATCTTCAACTTTCCAGTAATATAAGCACCTCTGGCGAAAGAAGTTTCAATGTCCTAAGGTAATAGATGGATTCACTTGAAATATTTTTCAGAAATTTACAGAATTGTCAAAAAATGGGTAATTTATTCAAAAATTCTTGACTTTATAAAAAATATACACTAAAATATATTTAGAAGATTAGAGGAGATAAAAGTTTCACTAAATTTTATATTTGAAGGTAGTATTTAGATAGGAAATTTAGTCAGACGAACCACGAATTTGCTCTATGCTTTCTAGAATTTATTATAAGGAGATTAATATGCATATTTTTCTTAAAAATCGAGCTTTTCGTCAGCTAACAGTAAATGAGTGGATTTCAAGTTTTGGAGATACTATTTTTTACTTAGCTTTTATCAATTATGTCTCTTCTTATGCCTTTGCTCCCTTAGCTATATTTTTGATTAGCCTATCAGAAACCATTCCACAGGTCTTGCAACTTTTTACTGGAATTATAGCTGATTTTCAAAAAAATCGAATCAGCAAGTATATTTCTATCCTCTTTATCAAGGTCCTCCTTTATTCTGGAGTGACTTTGCTCCTGACAAGTACCGACTTCTCTCTCTTTTCTGTTTTCTTTATTTGCAGCATGAACTTGTTTTCAGATACGATTGGTTTTCTTGCAGGATACATGCTGACACCGATTTACATACGGCTAATAAACGATGATATGACGGAGCTATGGGTTTTAAGCAGTACACGAGTTCCATTGTACGTTTGATAGGTAATCTCAGCGGAGGAGTATTTTTAGGACTGTTTAGCATTTCTACTCTAGCTTTTGTAAATGTTTTAACCTTTTTATTTGCCTTTCTAGGAAGTCTACTTATTCGAAACCGCTTGAAAAAGAGGAAGAAAAAATCGAAGTTCCTCCTTATGTAGGAATGAGTAGCTTTTTCCAGCATTTGAAAGAGTCAATGAAATTATTGATGACTATGGGAGATGTCATGGTCTTGCTTTGGATTTTGTCCATTAGTCAAGCTGTTTTGATGATGGTAGAGCCTGTCAGTGCGATTCTACTGATTCACCATCCTTTTATGGGTTTGTCAACAGGGCAAAGTCTGGCAATTTTGATAATGATAAGCCTTCTTCATGTTATTTTAGGTGGACTTCTGAGTGGATTTCTATCTAAAAAAATTTCTATTCGCCTGAATATTTATTGGAGTCTATTGATGGAGTCTCTCATTGTTATAGGTTTTCTACGTGGAAGTTTTTTACTTATTTTACTAGGAAGTGCAGGTGATGCTTTCTCGGCAGGAGTATTGAGTCCTCGCTTGCAAGCCATGATTTTTGGAATCATTCCTGAGGAGTTAATGGGATCAGTTCAATCCTCCATCAATGTTATCAACTTGCTTATCCCAGCTGTCCTATTCCTTGCTCTCGTATTTCTTGCAACAAGTGTTGGTCTTGAAGTTGTTGCCTTTGCTCTTATAATTTTACTACTTATAGCAGCCTATCTAGTTCACCAGATGAAAAACTTACCAAACCAAGAAGAAATTTAGCTAGAATGTTATAGATAAGTCAGTTTTCACTTGATAGTTTCTGTGGAATCGTAAGCTCCTTGTAATTGATTGTCGATATTACATACAACTATCTGGCAACTGCAAATGTTTCCAATCCCTATCAAGATGCAATTTATATAAGATAAGTCTATTCTTTTCCTATAAAATCTGATAAGATAGAGGAAAGAATAATTAGAATAGAGGTTACTTCAATGGCGGTTCCCGATAGACTCCCTGCTCGTATGAGAATGGATGGACGAACTATTTTCCAACAGATAAAAAACTATTTTGATACTGAAAATAAAGAATATTTTAAGCACCCCAATACCTATGATGGTATTTCCATGCATCTGGAACCCAACATCCTGACCAGTATGGAGCACTTCGATTTGACTGGCTTTCATTGCGAATGTAAGGATTTCCAAAATCAGGGAGTCTGTAAACACTGGGTTGCCATGGATCTCTACTTTCGTAGCCTCCCCCAAGCTATTCAAGAACGCATTGGTAAAGCGAGTCATAAACCAAGTTTTGCCAGCCAACTGATTCCTACCTTGCCATCTGATGAACTCCAAGATGAACTGGTAGAAGAAAAAGCGGTGGCGCCTTCACTTTCCCTTCATGGACAAGTCGAAATCCGAAATCATAGCCTAGCATGGACCTTAAAACTACAGGTAGAACAGGCTTCTCGTGCCTATGTTATCAAGGATATAGCTCACTTCATTTTTCTCATTTTCCAAGAGGAAGATTACTTTGTTTCACAGAAAATCGGGACAATCAGATTATCCTTAGATCAGTTTAATCAAGCATCCCAAAACCTACTCCTCTATATCAAAAAATATTTCATCGATAGAAATGAACATTCTTATTTCAACTTCAGTTATGGCATTAGCCCTAGAGATTGCGGACGCTATTTAGAGACTCCTGTTAGCTATTTAAACGACCTCGTCCCACTTTTTCAAGCTTTGGATGTCTTCCAATATGTAACCTCAAAAGCCGAATACCCTCTTATATTCTTAGATGATAGTCCCTTTATCCCGAAAGAGGAAATTTTTAAAGTTGTCAAGTCTAATAACCATTATGAAATCATCAATACAGCTTATTTTGGTTTCATTATTCAAGAAAAACTTTGGATTCGACACAATCACTTCCACATCATCAAAGAAGAACACCGTTACTTTTTGGATAAATTAGCTACTTGGATCTATCATTATCAAGAAAGTTCTCCTCTTATCTTTTCACAGGAAAATAAGGCTGAACTTATGCAAATCTGTAATATCATCTCAAACTATGTTCCTATCAGTCTTCCAGATGAATTACAAATCCATGACTTTATCCCCACCTTTGCCTTCTCCAAAACTAGAAATGAAATTGCCCTTAATATGGTGTGGTCCTTTGGAGAAAAACAAGTCCATTCTAAACAAGATCTCCTAACCCTCCCCTATACTTACCAAGCTAGCAAAGCTAGAAAAATCTATCATCAACTGCTTTCTGCTGGTTTCAAAGAGGAATTTCATAGTCTTTCCAAAATCAAAATCGTTGATTTCTTCCTAAAAGAACTCCCCCGTTTTCGTACTCTGGGTCAAGTTCAACTAGATGAATCGCTTGAAAAACTCTTAGTAGAAGATCCTGCTGTCATTGACATTTTTGACGACGAAGGCTTCCTTTCAGTTCAGTTTGATTTTTCTATGATTTCAGAAGATGAGGTTGAAAAAGCTATCCAAGCTTTATGGAATCAAGAAAGCCACTACCAAACCAAGCAAGGAAAGGTTCTAGTCTTTGACGATGAAAGTCTCAAGGTTGCCCAAAGTCTCCAAGATCTTCGCGCTAAATTTTCAGACGGAAAAATCAAGATGCACAAATCTCGTGCCTTTAGTCTTTCTGAAACCTTCAAAGACAATGAGCATATCAATTTTTCTCGTGATTTCAAAAAGATGGCTTATGACCTGACCCACCCTGAAGAATTTGATATCAAGCCTTATGAAGTCAAGGCCAAACTCCGCTCCTATCAAAAAGAAGGAGTCAAGTGGCTGAGTATGCTGGATCATTATCATTTTGGGGGAATCCTGGCAGACGACATGGGTCTAGGGAAAACCTTGCAAACCATCACTCTTCTGGAAGCCAACCTTAAACCAGACCAGAAAGCTCTTATCCTAGCTCCAGCCAGCCTTCTTTATAATTGGAAGGAAGAATTCCGAAAATTTGTACCTCACAAACAGGTTGAAGTAGCCTATAGTAGCAAAACTGAGCGTATCAAACAAATTGAAAAATCTGCTACTATCACTATTACAAGCTATCCATCTTTTCGATCTGACCTTAAACATTATCAAAAGCAGTCTTACGACTACCTCATCCTAGATGAAGCACAGATGATAAAAAATAGTCAGACCAAAACAGCACAAGCTTTAAGAGAATTTGATGTCAAAACCTGCTATGCCCTATCTGGAACTCCTATTGAAAACCGTCTCGAAGAGATTTGGTCTATTTTCCAGATAGTATTACCAGGTCTCCTACCAAGTAAAAAGGAATTTTCAAAATTGTCACCTCAACTCGTTGCTAAACTGATTCAACCTTTTGTCCTGCGTAGGAAAAAAGACGAAGTTCTGACAGAATTACCTGAACTGAGCGAGCACCTCTACAGCAATGAACTCAGCAGTTCACAAAAAACGCTCTATCTAGCTCAACTTCGACGCATGCAAGAAATGGTTGCAGGAGCCAGCGCCTATGAGATTAAACGTCATAAAATTGAAATCTTAGCAGGACTAACCCGACTTAGACAAATCTGTAATACCCCTGCTCTCTTTTTAGAAGACTACAAAGGGGATAGTGGAAAAATGGACAGCTTATTCGAGCTCCTAGACACCATTCGTGAAAAAGGGTCACGACCACTTATCTTTTCACAATTCACCTCTATGCTTGATCTCATTGAGCAAGAACTAGAGAAAAAAGAAATGTCTCACTTTAAAATAACAGGACAAACACCTTCAGATAAACGTCAAGAAATGGTCAATCTTTTCAATCAAGGGGAAAAAGACTGCTTCCTCATTTCCCTAAAAGCAGGTGGAACAGGACTTAATCTAACAGGAGCTGATACCGTCATCCTCTGTGACCTCTGGTGGAATCCAGCAGTTGAGATGCAAGCCATCGGTCGAAGCCACCGCCTTGGCCAGACCAAACAAGTCGATGTCTATCGCCTTATCACACTTGGTACCATAGAGGAAAAAATACAAGAACTCCAAGAAAGTAAAAAAGAACTCTTCAACACCGTCCTTGAAGGACAAGAAAGCAGAAGCAATCTGAGCGTTGATGATATTAAAGAAATCTTGGGTGTTGAATAAGTGAAAAAGAACTAGAGTAACCACACTTAGTGGGTCTATCTAGTTCTTTTTTAGGTTCTAGACTTTCCTTGCCCTCCTATGAGCTCTATACGCCTTACCATCACGTTTCTGTTCGTTTAGATACAATTTCGTCATCCCTTTATCTGACAGTTTTTATGCTATCAAACTAGGGAGCTGACCACAAGTTGCTCAAAGTATCGCTTTGAGATTGTGGATAGAACGAACCTGGTTTGAAGATATTTTCGAAGAGAATTATTTCTTACATCAAACTTCAAATAGTCTAACTACAGATATTTGAATCTATTACCTCAATCCAAGCAGGCTTGAGAATCACTCTTGGGTTCACCGATAGATAATAGACACGTAGGCCTTGCACATCATACGATAGATCCATCGTATAAAAAAACTGCAATCCACAGATTGCAGTCTTTCTTTATTTTCTGGCTTGATAGCGACTAGTCAGAATGAAAATCACTGTAAAGACCAACATCATGACACCATAAACAGGCAACGTTTGTTCTGTAAAGGTTGAAATTTCAAGCAGTTTTTGGATTCTTGGGAAGAGAGCTGTCGCTAGGAAACCTCCTACTGACCAAACAATCAAGAGGACACGCCATAGGGTAAATGGCATGCAGGCTCTAAATACGGATAAGAAACCAATTGACCCCAAGAGATAATAGAGTAGAGTTGAGATTTCTAACTCAGACCAACCTTGACTCGCGCCAAACATTTTCACAAAGAGAACGCTGAATACGACCATAAGGGCGCTTGGTAGGGCACGAAGCATGGATTTTCTGAGGAAATTCTGCTCAACAGGTTTGATATTTCGCTCAAAAGTCAGAACGAATGGTGGGAAACCTTCCACAAACTGGTCAATCATGGTAATCTGGATCGGAATGAAGGGGAAAATCAAAATCCACTCTGACCGACCTAGTAAAGCACTGGCAATACAGATGACTGCTAACAGGAAGGAATAGATGGTCTTTATCAAGAAAATCGGGGCGATGTGGGCAATGTTATTGACCACGCGACGACCCTCGAAGAGAATCTCAGGAACATCATTAAAGTCTGAGTTCAAGAGAACCAGATTGGCAATCTGACGGGTTGCTGGATCCCCCTCCGCCATCACGATAGAACAATCCGCCTCACGAAGGGCCAAGATATCATTAACCCCGTCCCCTGTCATAGCCGTTGTATGACCCGCTTTTTTCAACGTTTGGATGATGAGTTTCTTTTGATGAGGGGAAACACGTCCGAAAATAGCTGTCTCCTCCGCCATGGCCATCAATTCCTCATCGATGATTTTCGAACAATCTACATAGCTATGGTAGTCCGCAAAACCAGCCTTCTGGGCAATGCTGGATACAGTGACCGGATTGTCACCAGAAATAATCTTGAGGCCCACTTCCTGAGAACGGAGATAGTCCAGCGTCTCTGCTGCTCCTTCTCGAATAGGATCCAAAATTTCCAGCAAGGCTAAAGCCTGAATATCAGAAGGTTTCTGTGGCTTGTGATGGTCTAATTTCTCCTGACTAAGAGCTAAGACCAAGACACGTGCCCCTCTCTCCAAGGCCTCCCTGGCTTCTGGGACTTCAGAATCCAGCAACATCTCAGGTGCCCCTAAGAAAACTGTTCCCAAGCCTTCTAACTCCATAGCCCCCCACTTGCGGTCGCTCGAGAAGGGAAGATTGGAAATCATAGGATAAGCAACATCTCCCACAAAACGCTGGCGAATGGCTTGGGCAGTTGGATTCTTATCCTCACTATAGGCTATGTAGCTAGTCAAGATGCTGGCAATAGCCTCTTCACCATACGTTTCCGTCAACGGAAGAACAGCCTCCACCTGCATCTTTCCTTGGGTGATGGTACCCGTCTTGTCCAGACAGAGCATATCCACGCGCGCCAAGGTCTCAACAGAGTACATCTCCTGCACCAAGACCTTTTTCAAGCCCAGCTTAATCACCGCTGTCAAGAGCGAAGTAATGGTCAAAAGGGCAATTCCCTTAGGCAACATTCCCAAAAGAGCTGTCGACGAGTTTACAACGGATGACTTGAGAGGCAGGCCTTTTAAAATCAAGGCTTCTAGCAAGAGAGCCAGACCGAAAGGAATGATAATCTTTCCAGTAAAACCAGCTAGCTTGTCCAGAGATTTCATGATACGGGAGTTGATCGGTTTCACTGTCTTAGCTTCCAGCATGAGTTTGGCAGCATAGTTGTCTGCACCGACATGGTGAACTTGAGATAAAACTGACCCACTGGCTAGGAAACTTCCTGACAAAAGCAAGGCTTCCACTTCCTTTTGCACCAAATCACTTTCCCCCGTCAACATGGCTTCATTGACTTCCGCAAAGCCTTCCAAAACCAAGGCATCACTAGGAATCTGCTCTCCTGCAGACAAACGAATGACATCTCCTAGCACTAATTCTTCAGGATTCAGAGCCACTTCTTGGCCATCACGAATAGTCTTGACCTTTTCCTTGGTCATGAGATTGAGCTTATCCACCATGTGTTTGGCGCGTAGCTCGGTCACGATCCCAGAAAAAGCGTTAAAGCAGATAACAGCAAAAAAGACCAAATTGCTCCAAGCCTGCACAAAGGTAAGAGCCAAAGCAATGGCAAAGTTCAAAGCATTAAAAAGGGTAAAGACATTTCGTTTAACGATTTGCCAAGTGCTAGTACTGGCCGATGCAGTAAAATCATTGACCAAGCCCTTAGCCTGTCTTTCCTTGACTTCTCTTTGGGTTAATCCCATAATCTTATTTTTATCCATAAATTCTATCATATCATTTTTTCTAAAAGAATTCTAATCTCATCCCAAATATGCACCTGGTCAAGGGAAAAGTTTGCCAGCCCTCCTTTGATAAGGTATAATAATAACAAGAAAACAATCGAAGGAGATCGCATGTTTTATACTTATTTACGTGGATTGGTTGTCTTGCTCCTATGGTCCATCAATGGCAATGCCCACTATCATAATACTGATAAAATTCCTAATCAAGATGAAAATTATATTTTGGTTGCACCTCACCGCACTTGGTGGGATCCTGTTTACATGGCCTTTGCGACCAAGCCAAAACAATTTATCTTTATGGCCAAAAAAGAGCTCTTTACCAACCGTATTTTTGGTTGGTGGATTCGTATGTGTGGTGCCTTTCCTATCGACCGTGAAAATCCTAGCGCCTCAGCCATCAAATACCCTATCAATGTTCTCAAAAAAAGTGACCGCTCTCTCATCATGTTTCCAAGTGGGAGCCGTCACTCAAACGATGTCAAGGGTGGCGTAGCTCTGATTGCCAAAATGGCCAAGGTCCGTATCATGCCGGTTACCTACACAGGTCCTATGACTTTGAAGGGCTTAGTTAGCCGTGAACGTGTCGATATGAACTTTGGAAATCCAATTGATATCTCAGATATCAAGAAAATGAATGATGAAGGCATTGAAACAGTCGCCAATCGTATCCAAACAGAATTCCAACGTCTGGACGAAGAAACGAAACAATGGCACAATGATAAAAAACCAAATCCACTCTGGTGGTTTATCCGCATCCCTGCCCTCATCCTTGCTATTATCCTCGCTATCCTAACCATCATCTTTAGCTTTATCGCAAGCTTCATCTGGAACCCAGATAAGAAAAGAGAAGAACTTGCATAGAAGAAATGAACCTTGGCCAAACAGCTAAGGTTTTCATTTATATAGTAGATTGAAACTAGAATAGTACACCTCTACTTCTAAAACATTTTTAGAAATCGATTTGACTGTCCTGATCGATTTGTCCTATTCTTATTTCATTTTACTATATTTATAAGAATCTCCTAATCAAATCAAAAGCCACTCTACAATAGAGTAACGTTAAGATTTGTCCATTTATACTCAATGAAAAAGCCCTCTGAAAATCAGAGAGCTGATTTGAGCTCGGGCTAAAATCCTAGTGAAACAAAAAAATCTACACGATCAGAAAAGTCTCTATCGTGCCATTTTCATACATGATGTATAGTCCAAGTAGAATGAATACTAAGGGCACAATGATTCGCTCGTATTTTTCAATTGTCTCGAATATTAACGGAATAGAGGATAACACCCGACTAATCTCGCAAAAGATAATTATGCCGATTACAAGCACAAGCAAGGCCACGAGGGTCTGTGACCAATCTAACGAAGCAAAATAAGGTATATAGATACCTAAATTATCTCCGCCAGACGCAATTGTCAGCAATGTAACTGTCCAAAACAGTTGATTTGCCTTGCTTTGTTCTAATCTTTCAATAATTTCTTCCTCTTCTTCTTCCGCATCTTCTCCAACAATTGCAAAGCGAATCCCTAAATAGATAGGGATTAAACCAAGCAATCCAACCATCCATTCTTCAGGCACGAAATTAACGACATAAGCAGCAACTAAACTCGCCCCTACAAGTAAGCCTGTGCCTAGATATTGCCCCGCATAAATATGCCATTTCTGTTTATTCTGTGATAGCTGTGCAAATAAAATAATTAAAATAATTAAATAATCGATACTGGTGGAAATATAAACACCAATAGCAGATATGATTGTCTGTCCCATAAAAAAAACCTCCTGTATTAGTCAGTAATAAATCAGCAGATTTTAGGAGAGCACAGACACATTAATTTAGCTATCGCTAGTGGGTAATGTCGAACGTAGGAAAGCATTTTACTCCTCCTCAAAACGTAGTTACAAAGTAATTTCTAACTGGAATTCAGTGACTACTTCCATGTAAAGTATAAACATACTATACTTTACTTCGTAAAGTGTGGGCTCTCCGAGGGGGCTTGCAGACACCTACTCGACTTTTCAAGCCGAGTAGCTGCGCACCTTTATGGTGTAATTAGCTGATACCATTTGAGGTTTTTGTAGTCTCCAAAATTGTGACCGATAAAACTTCAATAAAAAAGCCCTCTGAAGTCAGAGAGCTGATTTGAGCCCGGGCTAAAATCTTAGTGGAAAAGATGAAACTCCTTGTGTTCATCGAACACTGTGTCATTTCCCTATTTTCATACGGATTTTTGACACCCTTAGCATCATGATTCTTGCTAGATAAACCGTTTATAGGCTAGGCGACGAGGCGAAGATTGTACGAAACTTTCAGTGAAACAAAAAAAATCTCCCCGAAGGGAGAAAAGCTAGTTTATTTTACCTTACAGTGTTAGGAACCGTAACCGAAGATTATACTTGAGTATAGCGAGGTAAGGTGACAACGCAAAAAAGCTACCCAATTTAGAGTAGCTTTATTATCAAGATATGCTCAATTGAACACGGCCTAAGCACTTGGCAAAAAAGATAAAATCTCCTAGAAACTGAAGTTTCTTCGTCAATTTTCCTATTTTTGCTTTGTGCTTTTGACGGCCTTTGTATCTTGAATTAGCGACGAAGTCCTAGAGAGTTGATCAACTCACGGTAACGGTTAACGTCGTTTTTACGCAAGTATGCAAGCAAGTTACGACGGCGACCGATTTTTTTCATCAGTCCACGGTAAGTAGCGTGGTCTTTTTTGTGTTGTTTGATGTGTTCGTTAAGGTGGTTGATTTCCCAAGTAAGGACAGCAACTTGAACCTCTACTGAACCTGTATCACCTTCGTGACGTGCATATTGTGCAATGATTTCATTTTTTTTCTCTTTTGAGATTGCCATGATGTTTCTCCTTTTTATTTGGCTTCATCCGAGTGACAGGTTGGCATGCCTGTAACCAAGAAGAAGTTATTTGTCTTTACGACAATCCCTATTCTACCAATAACTAACTTCTTTGTCAACAGATTTACTTTCTTGTTTTAAACATGCTATAATAATCATAGCAAGAGATTTAAGTTGTCTGTTTTTTTAAAACGAGCTGATTATCATGCCTAGATTCTATTCCCATCTCCCCCACTATCTGGTCATCTTTTTCTTTTATTGGCCTCTTTATGAATTATTTTCACTGCTCTCATCCGGTCCCAATCTGCTAGGACTCATCTTCTAAATATCTTTATCTTTTCTCCGTTAGTAACCTTCATCGTTTCTCTTCTTTACGGTTACCGCTTCCCTTTTTCCCTTTTGACATTGGATTGCTCTTTTGCTTTACTATCATTTCTTTCCACGATTTTAGCATTGTCTACTTTTTAGCCTATGAAACCTTTGCTCTGGTCGGCATGGCTTCCGGTATTGGTATCAAGCATATTCTGCAAAAATAAAAAACAAAAAACTTTCACAAAATCCTTGAAAAATCTCACAATCATGCTATAATAATCCATAGAGACAAGTCACTTAGTCCCTTTCTACTAGAGAGTGCGTGGTTGCTGAGAACGCATAGAAAGACTATACTGATACTACTCTTGAGTTTTTTATGAAAACATAAAACGGTGGCCACGTTAGAGCCAATCAGAGGTGTCCCTCTCTTTTGAGGTACATAAATGAAGGTGGAACCACGTTGCGACGTCCTTTCGAGGATGTCGCATTTTTTTATTAGGATACTAATTATGGAGTTGCAAGAATTAGTGGAGCGCAGTTGGGCAATCCGACAAGCTTATAACGAACTGGAAGTTAAGCATCATGATTCCAAGTGGACGGTAGAAGAAGACCTCTTGGCTTTATCTAATGATATTGGAAATTTCCAACGACTGGTGATGACAAAACAAGGACGCTACTATGATGAAACACCCTACACACTGGAACAAAAACTTTCAGAAAATATCTGGTGACTATTAGAACTTTCTCAACGTTTGGATATAGATATTCTGACGGAAATGGAAAACTTCCTCTCTGATAAAGAAAAGCAATTGAACGTTAGGACTTGGAAGTAGTCTGCTGATAAAAAATCAATGCTTAGAAACTATGAAATAATAAAAAAGGAGAACATCATGATTAACATTACTTTCCCAGATGGCGCTGTTCGTGAATTCGAATCTGGCGTTACAACTTTTGAAATTGCCCAATCTATCAGCAATTCCCTAGCTAAAAAAGCCTTGGCTGGTAAATTCAACGGCAAACTCATCGACACTACTCGTGCTATCACTGAAGATGGAAGCATCGAAATTGTAACACCTGATCACGAAGATGCCCTTCCAATCTTGCGTCACTCAGCAGCTCACTTGTTCGCCCAAGCAGCTCGTCGTCTTTTCCCAGACATTCACTTGGGAGTTGGTCCAGCCATCGAAGATGGTTTCTACTACGATACTGACAACACAGCTGGTCAAATCTCTAACGAAGACCTTCCTCGTATCGAAGAAGAAATGCAAAAAATCGTCAAAGAAAACTTCCCATCTATTCGTGAAGAAGTGACTAAAGACGAGGCACGTGAAATCTTCAAAAATGACCCTTACAAGTTGGAATTGATTGAAGAACACTCAGAAGACGAAGGCGGTTTGACTATCTATCGTCAGGGTGAATATGTAGACCTCTGCCGTGGACCTCACGTTCCATCAACAGGTCGTATCCAAATCTTCCACCTTCTCCATGTAGCTGGTGCTTACTGGCGTGGAAATAGCGACAACGCTATGATGCAACGTATCTACGGGACAGCTTGGTTTGATAAGAAAGACTTGAAAAACTACCTTCAAATGCGTGAAGAAGCTAAGGAACGTGACCACCGTAAACTTGGTAAAGAGCTTGACCTCTTTATGATTTCACAAGAAGTGGGACAAGGACTTCCATTCTGGTTGCCAAATGGTGCGACTATTCGTCGTGAGTTGGAACGCTACATCGTTGACAAAGAGTTGGCTTCTGGATACCAACACGTTTATACTCCACCACTTGCTTCTGTTGAACTTTACAAGACTTCTGGTCACTGGGATCATTACCAAGAAGACATATTCCCAACTATGGACATGGGTGACGGGGAAGAATTTGTCCTTCGTCCAATGAACTGCCCACACCACATCCAAGTCTTCAAACACCATGTTCACTCTTACCGTGAGTTGCCAATCCGTATTGCTGAAATCGGTATGATGCACCGTTACGAAAAATCTGGTGCCCTCACTGGTCTTCAACGTGTGCGTGAAATGTCTCTCAACGACGGTCACCTTTTCGTTACTCCAGAACAAATCCAAGAAGAATTCCAACGTGCTCTTCAGTTGATTATCGATGTTTATGAAGACTTCAACTTGACTGACTACCGCTTCCGTCTCTCTCTTCGCGACCCTCAAGATACTCACAAGTACTTTGACAACGATGAGATGTGGGAAAATGCCCAAACCATGCTTCGTGCAGCTCTTGATGAAATGGGTGTGGACTACTTTGAAGCCGAAGGTGAAGCAGCCTTCTACGGACCAAAATTGGATATCCAGGTTAAGACCGCTCTTGGTAAGGAAGAAACACTTTCAACTATCCAACTTGACTTCTTGCTTCCAGAACGCTTCGACCTTAAATACATCGGAGCTGATGGCGAAGAGCACCGTCCAGTTATGATCCACCGTGGGGTTATTTCGACTATGGAACGCTTCACGGCTATCTTGATTGAGAACTACAAGGGTGCCTTCCCAACATGGCTTGCACCACACCAAGTAACCCTCATCCCAGTATCTAACGAAAAACACGTGGACTACGCTTGGGAAGTGGCTAAGAAACTCCGTGACCGCGGTGTCCGTGCAGATGTCGATGAGCGCAATGAAAAAATGCAGTTCAAAATCCGTGCTTCACAAACAAGCAAGATTCCTTACCAATTGATCGTTGGGGACAAGGAAATGGAAGACGGAACAGTCAACGTTCGTCGCTACGGCCAAAAAGAAACACAAACTGTCTCAGTTGATGACTTTGTTCAAGCTATCCTTGCTGATATCGCCAACAAATCACGCGTTGAGAAATAAGAACCTATCACAAAAGCCTCCAATCCGGAGGCTTTTTCTCATCTATTTTTACTCAATAACGAGATTCACTTGAGCAAACTGAATCCGCACTATCGTTCCTTTTCCGACCTCAGACTCGATACGAATCTGGTGACCCAGTTCTTCAGAAATTTTCTTAGATAGGTAGAGACCAAGTCCAGAGGACTGTTGGGTCAAACGGCCATTGTATCCTGAGAAACCACGTTCAAAGACTCGGAGGACATCACTGTTTTTTATCCCAATTCCCGTATCCTTGATACAAAGCTCTTGCCCCTCCATATAAATCTCCAGACCACCTTCCTTGGTGTACTTGAGACTATTTGAGATAATTTGCTCAATGACTACTAGTAGCCACTTTTTATCCGTCACGATTTCTTTATCAAGGTCATGTAGGTTGACATTTAGGCCTTTTTGAATAAAGAAAAGAGCATATTTACGAATTATTTCCTTGACCAAGTCCTCAATTTGAACCTGCTTTAAGACCAAATCATCATGAAAACTTTCTAAACGCAGGTACTGTAAAACTAGATTGGTATAGGAATCAATCTTGAAAATTTCCTGTTCTAATTGCTGCTTTAATTGGCGGTCAGCTACTTCTGCAACTAAGAGTTGACTGGCTGCAATGGGGGTCTTAATCTGATGGACCCACAAGGTATAGTAATCCAGCAAATCCGTCAGTTTTCTTTCTGAATCTGACCTCTGCTGATAGAGTTCCATCTCACGCGCTTCTAATTTTTCAGCCAAGGCTCTTTCCAAAGGAGACTTGGCTTCCCTCTCTCCATAGAGAAGTTCCTGGCGATAGACCTGCATTTCCACCAATATGTCCCAAGTGAAAAATAAGATGGTTACAAAGCAACACAAGAGGAAAAAGTAGAGAAAGTAAATTCCCAAACTGGCAAATAAAAACTGAAAGAGTAAGACCAGAAACGTCAAAGAAATCAGATAGACAAACAGACGACTACGGGAGCGCAGATAGGCTAGAAAAAATTGTTTCCAATCAAGCATGCTTTAATCCATACCCTATCCCTTTCTTGGTTTCGATAAATCCTACCAAGCCCTGCTCTTCCAATTTTTTACGCAAACGAGCCACATTAACAGAGAGGGTATTATCATCAATGAAAAAGTCACTGTTCCAAAGTTCCCGCATGAGATCATCACGCGCTACAATATTGCCCGCATGCTCAAACAAAACGCGTAAAATCTGAAACTCATTCTTGGTCAAATTCAAGACTTGCCCTTGATAATGTACATCCATGGATTTGGTATTGAGGATAACACCAGCATATTCCAGTAAACTCTCGTCACGCCCAAACTCATAGGAACGACGCAACAAGCCCTGAACCTTGGCTAAAAGAACCTGCTGGTCAAAAGGCTTGGTCACAAAGTCATCCGCCCCCATATTGATTGCCATGACGATATCCATAGCCTGGTCTCTGGAAGACAGAAACATGATGGGGACCTTGGAAATCTTGCGAATTTCCTGACACCAGTGATAGCCATTAAACAAGGGCAGTCCAATATCCATGAGGACCAGATGAGGCTCCGACTGGACAAAAAGACTCAAAACTTCCATAAAGTCTTCTACCAGAACCACTTCAAATCCCCATTCAGAGAGCATTTTCCCGACCTGTTGACGAATGACCTGATCATCTTCTACTAATAAAATCTTGTGCATGCGCTTCTCCTTTTCTATTATTATAACAGATTTTTCAATGCTAGAAGGTCTGAAACTGAATTTGAAATAGCTTGTTTTTAGCCAGTACAAACAGGCAATGCTACTAGCTAATTTGAGGTAAATTTGATAAGATAAATAAAAAGAAAGGAGATTTTATGACCAATATTTTTGACTATCTGGAAGATGTCGCACACGATTCTTATTACGACCTTCCTTTGAACGAGTTAGACATTCTAGCCTTAACAGAAATCACCTATCTCTCCTTTGATAATCTGGTCTCCACAAATCCTCAGCGACTTTTAGACCTGGCACTTCAGGTTCCAAGAGAGCCTAACATGTTGACCAGCAAAAATCGCCTCCAACTATTAGATGAACTAGCTCAACACAAACGCTTCAAAAATTGCAAACTCTCCCATTTTATCAACGATATCGACCCTGAGCTGCAAAAACAATTTGCGGCTATGACCTACCGCCTCACTCTTGATACCTATCTGATTGTCTTTCGTGGGACAGATGACAGTATCATTGGCTGGAAGGAAGATTTCCACCTGACCTATATGAAGGAAATTCCTGCTCAAAAGCACGCCCTTCGCTATTTAAAGAACTTTTTTGCCCACCATCCTAAGCAGAAGGTCATTCTGGCTGGGCATTCCAAGGGAGGAAATCTCGCTATCTATGCTGCTAGTCAAATTGAACAAAGCTTACAGGATCCAATCACAGCAGTTTATACCTTTGATGCGCCTGGTCTCCATAAAGAACTGACACAAACCGAGGGCTATCAAAGGCTAATGGATAGAACCAAGGTCTTCATCCCACAAGGTTCCATTATCGGTATGTTGCTGGAAATCCCTAACCAGCAAATCATTGTTCGAAGCACTGCCCTAGGTGGCATCGCCCAGCACGATACCTTTAGTTGGCAGATTGAGAACAAGCACTTCGTCCAGCTGGATAAGACCAACAGTGATAGCCAACAAGTCGACACAACCTTCAAAGAATGGGTGGCCACAGTCCCTGACGAGGAACTTCAACTTTACTTCGACCTCTTCTTTGGCACTATTCTTGATGCTGGCATCACCTCTATCAATGACCTGTCTTCCTTCAAGGCTATCGAACACATTCATCATCTCTTCGTCCAAGCGCAATCCCTCACTCCAGAAGAAAGAGAAACCATGGGACGCCTTACCCAGTTATTGATTGATACCCGTTACCAAGCTTGGAAGAATAGATAAAAAGCTTATGAAAAGGTAATACTCTTCGAAAATCTCTTCAAACCACGTCAGCGTCGCCTTACCGTATATATGTGACTGACTTTGTCAGTCTTATCTACAACCTCAAAGCGGTGCTTTGAGCAACCTGCG
>NZ_VMLH01000001.1:0-52900 GCF_013276595.1 Streptococcus sp. 10824 | reverse complement strand
TTGTTATGACGCGCTTACTTTAGAATAGTACGTTATAGATGTTAAAATATTTCTAGAAATTAATTTGACTTTCCTAATCGATTTGTTCACATCTTGTTTTAATCTACTATATATAGGGTACTTGAAAGGCTATCATCGGACAAAATAAAGAAGGCATGATATAATATAAAGTAGATTTCTATATCATAAAACAAGAACTGTTTGGACATTATTCATTTGAAGATTCTCTATGTTCAAACAATATTAAATTAAATAAGGGGCTCTAAACCCTTGCTACGAAAGGAAAAAACTCAATGGCTACTATTCAATGGTTGGTCTAGAAGATTTAAAATAATAAAACATTGTGAAGTAGAATAAATACTTAAAACCCTTGAAATTCAAGGGTTTTTATTGGTTTAGATTTTAATTATTCACATTGTTATATGTGCTTGATTGAGCAATAATCATCAATAAAAACATTTTTTTGGTGTTGAGTTTGGTGTTCAAATATTTATTATGTTACGGAAAGGAATTTCACAATCTTTCCGTTTTTTTATTTTCTGGAGGAAAAATGACAAAAGAATTACAATCATCACGCTATATTGTCATTTCATTTTTAGTACGTGAAATGGGAATTGATATTGTTGAGGCCATATCTCTTATGGCTGAATTAGAAAAAAGTGGCTTGGTTCGCTTCGAATCAAGTGGAGATTTAATACTCAAAGAACTTGGAGGAACGCTATGAAACGAATTACCGCAAATCAATACCAAACTTCAGAACGGTATTACAAATTACCTAAAATTCTTTTTGAGGATGAGAAATATATGGATATGAAACTAGAAGTAAAGGTGGCTTATTCTATTTTAAAAGATCGTTTAGAATTATCTCTCAGTCGTGGTTGGATAGATGAAGAGGGAGCGGTCTATTTAGTATTTTCTAATTCTAAACTGATGAAGCTATTAGGTTGTTCGAAGTCAAAATTACTGTCCATCAAAAAAACTCTTAAAGAATATGACTTAATTGATGAAGTTCAACAGTCTTCAAGTGAGAAAGGAAGACTAGCTAATAAGATTTATTTAGGGGAATTATCTTCTACCCCAGTAGCTAATTCAAACAGGCCTAGTGTTAAAAAAAGACTAGGGCAGGGTGAAAATGAAACGGCCCCCGTCTCACATTCAGCCCCTAGTGAGACTGAAGTTAGTGAGACTAAATATAGTGAGACTGATTCTTTATTTATTGAGGATGAGGAGGAGAGGGATACTCAACCTATCTTGAAAAGAAAAGTAGAAAAGGTCACAAAATATGATCGAGATTATATTTGGGGATTGGTGCAAGATCAATTTAGACGAGAGGGGTTTTCTGAAACAGCCAGTGAAATTGCTATGACTGATTTTGAGAGAATCTATCAGTATGCTCTTGACAATGTTCGCTTTGTTAGACGAGCGGAAGTACTTGCTGAATTTGTGTTTAATGGCTTGTATTCCGTTTGGAACAACCGTGTTAGAAAAGGAGGTGGTTAAATGTCGCCAATCGAGTGGATATTAGTTATGCTCATTGTCATTTCAAGTGGAGTGACAGTTCTGACAATGATAGTCGATAAGAAAGGGGGGATAAAGAAATGAGATTTATTGATTTATTTTCAGGTATCGGTGGCTTTCGACTAGGAATGGAAAGTGTCGGACACGAGTGTATTGGATTTTGTGAGATTGATAAATTTGCTAGAGAATCTTATAAGTCCATTTTTCAAACGGAAGGAGAAATTGAATTTCATGACATACGAGATGTTTCAGATGACGAATTTAAAAAACTTAGAGGGAAAGTCGATGTCATCTGTGGAGGATTCCCTTGTCAAGCATTTTCAATCGCAGGAAGACGATTGGGATTTGAAGATACTAGAGGAACTTTATTCTTTGAAATTGCTCGAGCGGCCAAACAAATCCAACCACGTTTTCTTTTTCTTGAAAATGTTAAAGGCCTACTCAATCACGATAAGGGACGGACGTTCACCACAATCCTTACCACGCTTGATGAATTGGGGTTTGATGTTGAGTGGCAGATGCTTAACAGTAAGGATTTTGGCGTTCCCCAAAACAGAGAGAGGGTGTTTATTATCGGACATTCTAGAAAGAGAGGTACCAGACTCTTATTTCCTTTCAGACGAGAAGGTCAAGCAACTAACCCTGAGACTTTAAAAATATTAGGGAATTTGAATCCATCAAAAAGTGGAATGAGTGGTAAAGTCTATTATTCAGAAGGTCTTGCGCCAACCTTAGTTCGTGGAAAAGGAGAAGGATTTAAAATTGCGATTCCTTGTATGACACCAGACAGATTAGACAAGAGACAAAATGGTAGACGTTTCAAGGATAATCAAGAGCCAATGTTTACTTTAAATACTCAGGATCGCCATGGTATTGTCGTTGTTGGAGATTTACCAACTAGCTTTAAGGAAACTGGTAGAGTCTATGGAAGTGAGGGCTTATCTCCAACACTGACTACGATGCAAGGAGGAGATAAAATCCCCAAAATACTGATTCCAGAACCAATCCAATTTCTAAAAGTCCGAGAGGCAACGAAAAAAGGATATGCTCAAGCAGAGATTGGGGATTCAATCAATTTAGAAAGACCAAGTTCTCAGCATCGTCGTGGTAGAGTTGGAAAAGGTATAGCTAATACGTTAACAACTAGTGGGCAAATGGGAGTAGTAGTGGCTAGCTATGAAGGAGAAGATAAACAAGTTTACCAAGTAGCTGGTGTTTTAATAGATGGACAATTTTACCGTTTGAGAATACGACGAATCACTCCTAAAGAGTGTTTTCGATTGCAGGGCTTTCCTGATTGGGCTTTTGAAGCTGCTAGAAAAGTCTCTAGTAATAGTCAGCTCTATAAACAAGCTGGTAATAGTGTAACCGTTCCTGTGATTGCCGCAATCGCAAAGAAATTAAAAGAAGTAGAGGAAAAAGATGAAAGCATTAAATAAAGAATCAATACTAGATTGTGATGAATTAGAAACAGAATTACATGACGCAGAAATCAAACAGCTGGATGAACAAATATTTTTGATGCCCAATTATCCATGTGAGTTTGAGGTGACATTTTTAGATGATTACCATAAAAAACACAACTACCCCCTATTTTACGAATCCTATCTTCAAAACATTATGGAATTCCTTGAAAGTCAGGATATAAAGAACGGAGCTGATGCCTTTGTAGATGATCATCAGAATCTTGTTTTTGTTTTATATGGACAAGGCTATAGAGCTGAGGGAAAAGAGGGAATACTTACAACCCAAGTAACTGTAAAAGCTTTTGATGAAGACAAGAAACCGATTAACTTCGCAAATTTATTAGATTCCTTAATCGTCTCAGAATATCAAATGGAACCGAATCTTTGGGAGGTCTCCCATGATTGATCTCTATCTAAGTAAAAATAGCCAAAGAAATCAACTTCTTTTAGACTTCTTCCAAAACTATGGCATCGATGTATCTTGTCATTCAGTTTCTGAAATGACAAAGGACAAATTAATTGAGATGATGAGCTATTCTTCAGATTGTTTCGAGTTTTTATCTCCAAATTTATTACGTTTTAAGAATCGAGATAACCTAAAATTAACAGATTTCATCGAAATGATATTAAAAAATCCTGAACTAACCATCAGACTTCCTCTTGCGGTTTCAAATAAGCGAGTTTATCCAAATCTGAATCTGGAGGAGGCTAGAGCTTTATTGCCAAGAGATACGAAACAATTGATTTACATGGCACAAACACATTATTTATCTAACTAAAGGAGAATCAATATGGCAGAACGATTTTGGGAGAACTTGTCCATTATTTTGGCTGAAAGAAATATCAGCTGGATTGAGTTAACCAGAAAAATGTTTGCGGGAGAGTTTCACTATCCAAGTGAATTGAATCGTTTGTATCAAAAGATTCGTCACTATAAGATGGAACAACGAATGCCTCAAAGTCCATGGGTAGAAAGGATTGTGCAGGTATTAGATTTAGATTATGAAGATTTATTTCGGAGGTAACTATGAAAAGAATAATTCCAGTTTATATATTCCAACAAGTAAATGTCCTATTGGTATCTCTATACTTACTGAAATTTCTTTGTATCGGTGAGTTAACTATACTAGAGATTCTCTATGGAGCGTCGCTCATTTCTTTTTTATGGATGTATGATCAACGCAAACAAGCTCATAAGGTCAATATGAAAACTAGGATGAAATGGCTTGGTGTTGGATTTGTTAGCCTACTGATTATAAGTCTATGTTTTAGCCTAATCCATGCTCAAGGAACCACGAATCAAGCAAACTTAATTGGGCTTCAACATCAAGTTCCTTGGTTTTCATTTTTATTGTTTTTAATCAATGCGAGTATGGTTGAAGAATTTCTGTATCGAGAAATTTTATGGAACTTGGTTAGAAAATTAGATATTCAAGTTGCTTTGACAAGTGTTTTATTTGCCTTAGTACATCATCCAGGAACCATTCTAGCTTGGTGTTTGTATGTTTCATTGGGAATGTTTTTAGGGATGGTGCGCTATAAATCGGATTTATGGGGCAGTATGGGGCTACATTTGGTGTGGAACCTACTAGTTTATAGTTTGATGCTTGTTTAAAATAGGTGGTCTGTCTTACTTATAGATTCAGTTTGAAATAAAAAACTAAATGAATTGATTTTAAAGAAATAAAATGCTAACATATATAGAAGATGTTAGTATTTTGTTTCTAAGAAAGGAGAATGATATGGTTGATAAAAGAGAAAAACTGATGAACTATTTCAATCAGTATGGTTTTTTAACTTTTAAACAAGTAATAGATGAAAATTTACACTACAAAACCTTATTGAAAATGATTACAGAAGGAAAAATCGATGCTGAAGAAAAAGGGCTATATCGCTTACCTGATATTTATTTAGATGAGTGGTTTGTCCTTCAGTATCGATTTCCAAAGGGAATCTATTCTTTGGAGACAGCACTTTGGTTACATGGTTTATCTTTGACTATCCCTTTTAACATGACGATGAGTTTTCCTTATGGTACGAATACCAAAAACATTAAGGAAGCAGATATATGTCCTATTATTTTACGCTCTCACTATAGTGAAGGAATTATTGAAATAGAGCGTCTTCCTGGTCAATTTATTAAAGTTTATGAAGTTGAACGTGTTTTGGTTGAATGTCTAAGACCAGTTCATCAGGTGGATCTTCAAATTATTGCACCAGCGTTTAAGAAATATTTTCAACAGAATCAAATTCATTTACACAAATTATTTTATTATGCCCAACTATTTAAAGTAACTGATAAGTTACAATCTTATACGGAGGTGCTATCTTAATGTTTTCAAATGCGAATAGCTTTAAAGCAAAAATCAAAAATATTTCAAAAGATAAGGGAATTCCAGCTCAACAAGTACAACAACATTATTTAATTGAGCAAGTGTTAAAGATGATTTCTACTAGTCCTTATAGAGATTCCTTCATTGTAAAAGGAGGGTATCTAATAGGTCAAATGATTGGACTAGATAAGCGAACCACAATGGATTTAGATGTCACTCTGAAGGGAACCGAAATGAGCAGAGAAAATTTGATTCATATCTTTGAAGAGATTCTTTGTTCAAAAACTGATGGATTTTCATTTTCAGTAGATAAGCTAGAGCCTATTCGCCAAGATGATGAATATGTAGGATTTTCATTAAAATTAAATGCGACTTTTGATACATTAAAGGAGGTTGTTTTTATTGATATTACTACTGGTGATAAGATCACACCAAGAGAGATAACTTATTCAATGACTTCTATCTTTACTAATGAAAGCATCAAGATATGGACATATAATTTAGAGACTGTACTTGCTGAAAAGTTAGAAACGATCATTAGTAGGGGATTAGCTTCGACACGCCCACGTGATCGATATGATCTTTTCACCTTGTATAAACTTAGAAAAGAAGAGATTAATCTTGAAGTATTAAAAAATGCACTTGAAAATACGGCAGAAAAACGTGAAAGTAAAGATACTATTTATAATTGGGAAGAACAAGTGAGAGGAATTGAAATTTCTGATTATCAGAAAGAGCTATGGATTCGTTATCAACGCCAATTTAAGTATGCTAAAGATATCTCATTTGATAACTCTGTTCAGGTTATTAAGGAAATTATGCAACAAATATTTTAGTACAAAAGTAACTCATTAGTAAAGCAGTGAGTTGCTTTTTTTGTTCCAATAACTCCAAAAATGTGATAAAAATTTCAACTACTCTTATCTATAATAAAGCTACCTGTTCTTTGAAAATTGAATCCACTCCGTCTTGATTAGCGTGCCTGTGTAAGTAGGGACTGAGAGTATTTCCCTGTGAAGGGCAACTGGCACAAGACGTGTGTGAGAATTTTCTAACAGACACGGAGTTTATCGTTACCAGACTTAAACGATGCGACAAACTAGATAAAGGAGTTAATCATGAAAGTAGTAAACTTGTATGATTTGAAACAAATGGGAAATAAAGGTGGTTGTACCATCCAATTGATTCATCACTTTCCCTTTGGTATGGGCTTAGGACATCTCAAAAAAGACTACATTGAATTTAAACGTGTTGGTATCTTTGATGGGAAAGCAGTAGAAGTTACTCTTCGAGAACCTTATTCGAGAGATCTACTGCAGGTTGTCAAGTCGATTAAGCAACGTCAGAAATTGATAGCTTATCGTTATAAAGAAGGAAAGCTGCTATTTGTTAAGAAGGAGGCCTCAGATGTCCTCTGAACAACAGGAACGAATGGCAGTTCAATATGCTGAGCGTAGTCTTTTATTTACTGTAAAAAGTCTTTTAAAGATTCTAGAATGGTCTAGACGTCAGGCTTTAGCACAGGATTCCGCCTATAAGATAGGGGTGCAGAAATTAGAAGAATTGCTACAATCTCCCTATGCGATTGATACGATTAATCTGAAAAAAGATTTTTTAGACAAACCAATTGATATAGAGAAGTTTAAAGCTTTTTTAGAAAAAGAAGAGATTCCTTTAGCCATCGCTTGGCAAGGGGATTCTCTACATTTCTATACGAAAGATCGTTCGATTCTAGACAATCATTTAGACCATCTGCTAGAAAAAATGGTTAATGATCCAGAGAAATTAGCTGATTTTACCATGGATAAGTCATTAGACGATGCAATTGATGAGGCTAAATCCCAAATTACCTTTAGACAAGAAGGAGCCGTCAAACAGAAAGAGATGGTGAGATGATGTACAGTGGAAAGAAATTCCTACTATTCTCACTGTTAGGTATCTTACTAGGCTATCTTTTTCATCGTTTGACGCTTTTGTATGATTCCTATACTGGAAATAGCTTAGATAAATGGACTCATCTTCTGATGGAAGGTCAAGATGAAGTTCTTCAGTCGCCATGGAATGTTTCTTTTACTGGAAAATCAAGTGCTTTTTTTCTACTAGGCTTTGTGATGATGTTGCTGGTTTATCTCTATTTAGAGACTGGCAAAAAACAATACCGAGAAGGGGTAGAATACGGGAGCGCCCGTTTTGGAACTCTAAAAGAAAAGAAGCTCTTTTACGGTAAGGAATTTTCTCATGATACGATCTTAGCACAAGATGTTCGTCTGACATTATTAGATAAAAAACCACCCCAATATGATAGAAATAAGAATATTGCGGTGATCGGAGGTTCAGGAAGTGGGAAGACATTTCGCTTTGTGAAACCCAATCTGATTCAGATGAATAGTTCAAATATTGTCGTGGATCCTAAAGATCACTTAGCTGAGAAAACTGGAAAACTCTTTTTAGAAAATGGTTACCAAGTAAAGGTGTTAGATTTAGTCAATATGAAGAACTCAGATGGCTTCAATCCTTTTCGCTATATAGAGACAGAAAATGATTTGAATCGCATGCTGACGGTATATTTCAATAACACCAAAGGCTCTGGATCCCGTAGTGATCCATTTTGGGATGAAGCTTCTATGACTTTGGTTCGAGCTTTAGCCTCTTACTTGGTCGATTTCTATAACCCACCTAAAACAAGAGAACAGCTCATAGAAGAAAGTCGTTTAAGTCAAAAAGAATACCAAAACTTGTTGAAACGTCAAAAAAAAGAAGTGGAAGAGCGAAAAAAACGAGGGCGTTATCCAAGTTTTGCTGAAATCTCAAAACTCATTAAACACTTATCCAAGGGTGAAAACCAAGAAAAAAGTGTCTTAGAAATTCTATTCGAAAATTATGCTAAAAAGTATGGAACTGAAAATTTTACTATGCGAAATTGGGCAGATTTTCAAAATTATAAGGATAAGACTCTGGATTCTGTTATAGCTGTAACCACTGCTAAATTTGCCCTCTTCAATATTCAAAGTGTCATGGATTTGACCAAAAGAGATACCCTTGATATGAAGACATGGGGCAAGGAAAAATCAATGGTTTACTTAGTTATCCCAGATAACGATAGTACCTTTCGCTTTCTTTCAGCCCTCTTTTTTTCAACCGTATTTCAAACCCTAACAAGACAAGCAGATATTGATTTTAAGGGTCAATTGCCTCTTCATGTGAGAGTTTACTTAGATGAGTTCGCAAATATCGGAGAAATCCCAGATTTTGCTGAACAAACCTCAACAGTCCGTTCTCGGAACATGAGTCTCGTTCCTATTCTACAAAATATTGCCCAACTTCAAGGGCTCTATAAAGAAAAAGAAGCTTGGAAAACCATTCTTGGGAACTGTGATAGCCTAGTATACTTAGGTGGTAATGATGAAGATACCTTTAAATTTATGAGTGGGTTACTCGGTAAACAAACCATTGATGTTCGAAATACTAGTCGTTCCTTTGGCCAGACAGGTTCAGGATCCCTTTCTCATCAAAAGATTGCTCGTGATTTAATGACACCCGATGAAGTCGGAAATATGAAACGGCATGAATGCTTGGTTCGAATTGCCAATATGCCTGTCTTTAAAAGCAAAAAATACAATTCAACCAAGCATCCAAACTGGAAGTACCTAGCCAATCAAGAAACAGATGAACGGTGGTGGAACTATCAGATCAATCCTTTGAATCGAAGTCAAGAAAACCATCTTGAAGGCCTTAGAATTCGTGATTTAACTTTTGAATCTAGTTTAAAATAAAAATAGAAAAGAGGAAATAGATGATTACGCATTTTAAAGGTTTTGTTTATGGAGTAGACGCAAGTGCCATGTTTGCACAAGCTATGTCTTTGTTGCAGAAGGGATTGATTGCAGTTGGTGCCTTTCTCGTTGTTGTAGGGATTGTCAATCTTGCAACCAACATTAAAGATGGTGGACCAGGTGTTCGGAATGCCATTCTTGAAATTGTCGGTGGAGTTATGGTCGGGGCTGCTGGAGCCTTTGTAACCCAGATTTCAATTTAGGAGGATAAACAATGACATGAATCTTAGTTTAGTCTCACCCTTTGTTTACCTTGCATCTGAAAAAATATCAGCTGAAAATTTATTTGAAGGATTTAATGTGGATTTACAATCTACGGTAGATCTGATTAAATCTCTATCTAGCTACAATCCAACCGTTTGGACTTATATGTCTAGTATTACTAAAAGTGTCATGCAGCCTCTTGGAGTTGCGATTTTATCAGTTGTTCTCATCTTAGAATTTTCAAAGATGGCAAAGAAAATTGCTAACTCAGGTGGAGCGATGACCTTTGAAGCATTAGCACCGATGTTGATTAGTTATATTATGGTCGCAGTTGTGATTACCAATACAACTGTGATTGTAGAAGCTATCATCGGGATTGCGAGTCACGCCATTGAACAAGTGGCTTCGATCGTGGCTCACGGTGGGGCAAAGTATGATACCATCTCTGGATTAAAAGGGTCAGGATTTATTGGCCGGATGATTGTGGGCTTTTTCGCCCTCCTCATTTGGCTTGTTCGGATAGTAAGTGCAGCCATGGTTAATCTTTTGGTATCTATTCGATTTATTCAACTCTACCTTATGATCCCATTTGCACCTCTTACGATTCCAACATTTCTAAGTGATGAGTGGAAGTCTATTGGTATTGGCTATTTAAAAAATATTATGGTCTATGCGGTACAAGGAGTTCTTATTTTTCTGATTGTTTCTCTTGTTCCTTTATTTGAATCTGCTGGGAAAATAGCTGTTTCAAATGGTGCAGGAGTCTTGCAATCACTTGCGATTATGTTTGGTAGTTTGATACAAGCTATCTTACTGATTATTGCCCTCGTTGGTTCTCAACGTACGGCGCGCTCAATCTTAGGTATGTAATTAGATAAAGGCTAGGAAGTGATTACTTCTTAGCCTTTTTAGAAAGGAAAGTCATGAATACACGTGTCTTTAAAGACATCTCAAAATACCAACACAGGGCTTGGTTAGGCTTCACCACAAGACAAATCATCTTTGTTTTACCAGCCTTTATTGTCACAATTATTGTTTTGGGCTTGAATCTCTTTTTCTGGCAATTTGGGGATTGGTTTGTTTACGGTTTTGTGTTTGCCTTTACCATCCCCCTCATGCTTTTTGGAGTCTATAAACCCAATGATTTATATTTTGAACATTATTTGAAATACCGTCTTCATTTTGAACTAACGGTTCCCCTACGCACAATTACAGGAAAGAAAGGACCTGAATATGATAAGAAAATCAAATACATTAAAGAAACAGAAAACTTCAATGACTAATCAGAAAGAAGTAGTTAAAGGGAAAAAAGAGGAAGTGTTACCCTCTACAGCGAATAGCCTTGCCTATCAAGCCCTGTATCAAAATGGTCTGATGCAGGTAAAAGAAGATTATTTCTCACAAAGCTATTTACTTGGTGATGTCAATTACCAGACCGTTGGTTTAGAAGACAAGGGCGCAATCATTGAGAAGTATTCTGATTTGATTAACTCTTTAGACGATCAAACCAACTTCCAATTGACCATCTTTAATAAAAGATTGAATTTAGAAAAATTTAGACAAAGTGTTTTGTATGAGGAAAAAGAAGATGGGTATGATAGCTATCGTAAAGAATTGAATCGGATGATGAATCAAAATTTAGACAGTGGTGAAAATAACTTTTCAGCTGTGAAACTGATTAGCTTTGGTAGAAAGGATTCTAATCCCAAACAAGCCTATCGTTCCTTGTCCCAAATTGGAGAATATTTTAAGAGTGGTTTCTCAGAAATTGATGCACGATTTGAATCCTTGGCTGGAGAAGAACGGGTGAACTTGTTGGCCGATATGCTTAGAGGAGAACACCATCTTCCTTTTTCTTACCGTGATTTAACGAGATCTGGTCAGACAACTCGTCACTTCATAGCGCCTAATCTCTTGGATTTTAAAAACAAGAATTACCTACAAATCAATGACCGCTTATTGCAGATTGTCTATGTCAGAGACTACGGTATGGAATTAGGAGATCAGTTTATTCGAGACCTCATGCAAGGAGATTTGGAATTGATTGTAAGCCTTCATGCTCAAAGTTCGACCAAGGCGGATGCCATGAAGAAACTACGAACAAAGAAGACCTTGATGGAATCCCAAAAGATTGGGGAACAACAAAAACTAGCTCGTACAGGTATCTATTTGGAAAAAGTAGGTCATGTATTAGAAAGCAATATCGATGAAGCTGAGGAACTCTTAAAAACCATGACCGAGACAGGAGATAAACTGTTTCAAACAGTCTTCTTGATTGGTGTCTTTGGTCAGGATGAAGAAGAACTTAAACAAGCCCTAGACACGATCCAACAAGTGGCCGGCTCAAATGACCTAATGATTGATAAACTACCATATATGCAAGAAGCAGCCTTTAATAGTTTGCTGCCATTTGGTTGTGATTTTTTAGAGGGAGTATCACGGAGTTTATTAACGTCCAATATAGCAGTGAACTCTCCATGGACTTCAGTAGACTTACAAGACCGTAGTGGGAAATATTATGGTATCAATCAAATCTCAAGCAATATTATTACCATTGATCGTAGCCTATTAAATACACCGTCTGGTCTGATTTTAGGAACATCTGGAGCTGGGAAAGGGATGGCAACCAAGCATGAAATTATCACGACCAAAATCAAGGAATCTGGTGAAAATACTGAAATTATCATTGTGGATCCAGAAGCAGAGTACAGTGTCATTGGACGGGCTTTGGGGGGAGAAATGATTGATATTGCGCCCGATTCCCAAACCTATCTCAATGTTCTTGACTTGTCTGAGGAAAATATGGATGAAGATCCTGTAAAAGTAAAATCAGAATTTCTTTTATCCTTTATTGGCAAGTTATTGGATAGAAAAATGGATGGGAGAGAAAAATCGATTATCGACCGAGTCACCAGACTTACCTATCAGTCATTTAAAGAGCCTTCTTTGGAAGAATGGGTTTTTGTCTTGAGTCAACAACCAGAAGAAGAAGCGCAAAATTTGGCACTTGATATGGAACTGTATGTCGAAGGTTCTCTTGATATTTTTTCTCATAAGACCAATATTCAGACAGGATCTAATTTCTTGATTTATAACGTTAAGAAGTTAGGAGATGAGCTGAAACAAATCGCCCTTATGGTAGTGTTTGATCAGATATGGAATCGTGTTGTTCGGAACCAAAAATTAGGGAAGAAGACCTGGATTTATTTTGATGAAATGCAGCTTCTCTTATTAGATAAATATGCCAGTGATTTCTTCTTTAAATTGTGGAGTCGTGTCAGAAAATATGGAGCCAGTCCTACTGGAATAACTCAAAACGTCGAAACCTTATTGTTAGATCCAAATGGTAGACGGATTATTGCAAATAGTGAATTTATGATTCTCCTCAAGCAAGCAAAAAATGATAGAGAAGAACTGGTTCAACTCTTAGGCTTGTCAAAAGAACTTGAAAAATACCTTGTCAATCCAGAAAAAGGGGCAGGACTGATAAAAGCTGGTTCAGTTGTTGTTCCCTTTAAAAATAAGATTCCTCAAGGTACTCAATTGTTTGATATCATGAGTACAGATCCTGATAAAATGGCTTCTAATTAAGGGGAAGGTAAATGAAGGATAAAAGAGAAATCATACGTGCCCGAAAGGCATTTAGAAGAAGTCTAAAAGATGAGAAGAAATTCTTGAAACAAGGAAAGAAGGAGGTGAGGAAACAGAAAAAAGATTCCGCTGGACTGGATGAAAAAAGATGGAAAAAAGAGATAAAAGAAAAGCTAGAGGAGATGAGAGAAGCTTCAAAGGAGAGAGTAAGACAAGCAAATGAAGACTACAATCATATTCTTCAAAATAGTCCTCCATCTCTTTTGAATCGGAAAGAATTAAGAGACAGACGGTTGCCTCATGCTAGGAAACGATTGAAAATAGCCAAGAAGCAATTTAGAGAAGCCAAGGTAGAAGCAAAAGAAGAAAGAAAAGAGAGTCGTAAAGAAAGAAAAATCAATCAAAAATTTCTCTACGGTCAGGAATCGAAACAAAAATCTAATTTTTTCTTTCAAGGGAAGAGTTTAGAAGAATTAAAAGCTAAGAAAGAAGTCAAGGCCGCAAAAGAGAATCTAAAATCTACTAAACAAGCCTATAAGTCCAAAAAAGTCAGTAGGAAAGCCAAAACTTTTCTTTATGTCCTTGGACGTGAAGGTGGAGAGTTAGCTTCAGAAAATGAAGATTTAGAAGGCTATCGCACACTTCAAGAGACAATTAGAAAAGGGAAACGCTACAGTCGCCTTTCTTATAACCTTGGAAAAGCTAGTGTCAAAACAGGACAAGCAACAGGTCGTTTTACCAAGAAAAGACTGACCAACACAAAAGAGCGATACCATCATTTTAAGGATGGAAAAGGATGGAAACTAGCGAAAGATAAGCCAAGTTCCTTTAAAAATCGGTTTCGAAAATTAAAGAAACAAGGTCTTACAAGTGTCCGAAATATCTATCAAAAACTAAAAGCAGCCTTTTCCTTCTTTACATTTGCGGCTGGAAATCCTGTAACCTGGATAGTTGGAGGAATAGTCTTTCTTCTTTTACTTATAATGAGCTTCTTTTTAGGATTTTCATCTGCTAGTTTGATTCAACAAGATGAATTTGAATTAACAAAAGCTTATACCCACCTAACTTGGGAAGATGCAGAACATACTCGCACAAATGACAAAGGAATTACTTATTACACAAAAGTTGATGATGTGATGGGGTATATGAACTTTAAATTCCATGACTATGAGTTACACAAACCAGTTCACTTATTTAGTTCAGAAACTTACAAGGATTATCTGTCTACTTTGTGGCATGATTTAAACGATGGGGAAGATTTGAAATCCATGCAAGACCTCTATGAAAGTCCTAAGTATAAACTATCGAAAGACGATCAAGAGGAAATTAAGGAACTAAAAGAAGAAGGTGTCTATGCTTCCATGCAGGAATTGGACAATCCATTTGAGGGGAAAAGCAACGAAGATAGTCTAACCATGACTTATCGTTATGGATACTATGATTTAGACGGAAAACCTACTCTTCAGGAGTACATTCTACTAGAAGCGAAGGTTCACCAAACAATTGTCGCACCAATGGATGGTGTTGTATCTCTAGACGGAGATGATGTTATTCTCACTAACGGAAAAGGAGAGAATGAGAGTCGATTGACCTTGTATTCTATTCATAATGGTCGTGCGATTGAGGGGACAAGAGTCCTAACGGGTGATATTATTGGTGAAACACCAGACGATACAGGTTTGAAAGTTTCCTATCAAAAGTATAAGAACAAGAAAGAAAAATTGGTGTATGTCAATCCGCAATTTTATTTTCCAAAAGTCATTCAACTTCAGACAACTATCTTACCTGCCATTGGTCAGTTTGGTGGGGATGAGTTTGAACGAGCAAAACATATTTATGAGTTTTTGAAATCTCAAGGGGCAAGTCCCCAAGCCATTGCGGCAATTTTAGGAAATTGGTCGGTAGAGTCTTCTATTAATCCTAAACGAGCTGAAGGAGATTATTTATCTCCTCCTGTTGGCGCTACCGATTCCTCATGGGATGATGAAAGCTGGTTAGCGATTGGAGGTCCAGCCATTTATAGTGGTGCTTATCCTAATATTCTTCATAGAGGTCTGGGTTTAGGGCAATGGACGGATACTGCAGATGGGTCAACACGGCATACAGCCTTGTTAAATTATGCACGCACCCAAAATAAGAAATGGTATGATTTAGACCTACAACTTGATTTTATGCTTCATGGGGATAGTCCTTACTATCAAAGTTGGTTAAAGGATTTCTTTAAAAATACAGGCAGTGCAGCCAATCTGGCCCAACTCTTTCTGACCTATTGGGAGGGAAATTCTGGTGACAAACTACTGGAAAGACAAACCAGAGCAACGGAATGGTATTACCAAATTGAAAAAGGCTTTAGTCAAACAAATGGAGGACAGGCAAAAAGTGATCCACAATCCCTTGAAGGGGTTCGTGGGGACTTGTATGATCATTCTGTTCCTGGTGGTGGAGATGGTATGGCCTATGCTTATGGACAATGTACATGGGGTGTTGCGGCTCGTATGAACCAGTTAGGCTTAAAATTAAAAGGTAGAAATGGAGAAAAGATTTCAATCATTAATACCATGGGAAATGGTCAAGACTGGGTTGCGACAGCTTCAAGTCTTGGTGGGGAAACGGGCTCTACACCAAGAGCAGGTGCTATTGTTTCTTTTGTAGGAGGTACACATGGTACACCAGCCAGCTATGGTCATGTGGCTTTTGTCGAGAAGGTCTATGATGATGGTTCTTTCCTTGTGTCTGAAACCAACTATGGGGGCAACCCTAACTATACCTTTAGAAAAATCTCTCAAGCAGATAGTGCCATCAGTTTTGCTTATACGACCAAATAGAAGAGTTTACACTTGAAATTGTAGCTATTTAAAGATACAATATGTCTATAAATGAGTGGTCGGCTCATGGTCAATCTGATAGTAATCTTGGACATAAGGGCCAAGCGGTGGCGGACACCAGAACAAAATCCGATAGCAATCTTGGACGTACGGGCCAAGCGGTGGCAGACACCAGAATAAACCGACTGATTAGGTGGCTTACAGGTTCAGTAAGTCATCTTTTTTATATAAAAAATAGCATAAAAATCTAGTTATCCGCATAAAAACTGGACTTATCACACTTTATCAAGGTCAAAACCACTCAATTTACTACTAATTTACTACTTATGAATGAGCTTTGATACGACGATTTATCCTTGAAAAGTGAAGATATAAAGATACTTCCAATAAAATTTGAATATTTAATAGGTAGACACTTCAAAAAATGAGGTGTCTATTTTTTTACCCGATTTTGAAAGGAAGTGAACTTATGAAAACAAAAAATCAAGAATCAAAAGGTCGTTCCCCACTCTTTAAGACCATCAAACATTCATTCAGCCAATAAAAAAGAAAGGATAGGTAAAAATATGGAACTTAAATTTGTGATTCCCAACATGGAAAAAACATTCGGCAATTTAGAATTTGCTGGCGAGGATAAAGTCGTTCAGCGAAGAATCAACGGACGGCTAACTGTCTTATCAAGAAGCTATAATCTCTATTCTGATGTTCAAAGAGCAGATGATATTGTGGTGGTGCTTCCTGCTGAAGCTGGCGAAAAACATTTCGGCTTTGAGGAACGTGTGAAGTTAGTCAATCCACGTATTACCGCAGAGGGCTACAAAATCGGCACTCGTGGTTTTACAAATTACCTTTTACATGCTGACGACATGATAAAAGAATAAAGAAAGAGAGGAAAAATGATGAGATTAGCAAATGGCATTGTATTAGATAAAGACACGACTTTTGGAGAATTGAAATTCTCTGCTCTACGTCGTGAAGTGAGAATCCAAAATGAAGACGGGTCGGTTTCAGATGAAATCAAGGAACGTACCTATGACTTAAAATCCAAAGGACAAGGACGCATGATTCAAGTAAGTATTCCTGCCAGCGTGCCTTTGAAAGAGTTTGATTATAACGCACGGGTGGAACTTATCAATCCCATTGCGGACACCGTTGCTACTGCCACCTATCAAGGAGCAGATGTTGACTGGTATATCAAGGCAGACGATATTGTGCTGACAAAGGATTCTAGTTCATTCAAAGCTCAACCACAAGCAAAGAAAGAACCGACACAAGACAAATAGTCGCTAGGTAGAAAGGAGACTTTTTCGCATGAAACAGCGTGGTAAAAGGATTCGCCCATCTGGTAAAGATTTAGTCTTTCATTTTACGATAGCGTCACTCCTGCCTGTTTTCCTGCTGGTTGTCGGACTGTTTCATGTGAAGACAATCCAGCAGATCAACTGGCAGGATTTTAACCTATCACAAGCAGATAAGATTGACATTCCCTATTTAATTATCAGTTTCAGTGTCGCAATTCTTATCTGCTTGCTGGTAGCGTTTGTATTCAAACGGGTTCGCTATGATACGGTTAAACAACTTTACCACCGTCAAAAACTGGCAAAGATGATACTTGAAAACAAGTGGTATGAATCTGAACAGGTCAAAACAGAGGGTTTCTTTAAAGATAGTGCTGGTCGTACAAAGGAAAAGATAACCTACTTCCCTAAAATGTATTATCGACTTAAAAATGGCTTGATACAGATACGGGTGGAAATCACGCTGGGAAAATATCAAGACCAACTCTTACACTTGGAAAAGAAATTAGAGAGTGGCTTGTACTGTGAGCTGACGGATAAAGAGTTAAAGGATTCCTATGTGGAATATACTTTGCTCTATGACACCATAGCCAGTCGTATTTCTATTGATGAAGTAGAAGCTAAAGATGGTAAACTTCGCTTAATGAAAAACGTATGGTGGGAATATGATAAGCTCCCTCATATGTTGATTGCTGGTGGTACAGGTGGCGGTAAAACTTACTTTATACTGACACTGATTGAAGCCTTGCTTCATACAGATTCAAAACTGTATATTCTTGACCCGAAAAATGCTGATCTTGCGGACTTAGGTTCTGTGATGGCAAATGTCTACTATAGAAAAGAAGACTTGCTTTCTTGCATTGAAACATTCTATGAAGAAATGATGAAACGTAGTGAGGAAATGAAGCAGATGAAGAACTATAAGACTGGCAAAAATTATGCTTACTTAGGTCTCCCGGCACACTTCTTAATCTTTGATGAATACGTCGCTTTCATGGAAATGCTGGGAACAAAAGAAAACACCGCAGTTATGAATAAGCTGAAACAGATTGTCATGTTAGGTCGTCAAGCTGGCTTCTTTCTAATACTGGCTTGTCAACGTCCAGACGCAAAATATTTAGGCGACGGAATCCGTGATCAGTTTAATTTCAGAGTGGCTTTAGGTCGTATGTCTGAAATGGGCTATGGCATGATGTTTGGCAGTGACGTACAAAAGGATTTCTTCTTAAAGCGAATCAAAGGTCGTGGCTATGTTGATGTAGGAACAAGTGTCATATCAGAGTTTTATACTCCCCTTGTACCAAAAGGATATGATTTCTTGGAGGAAATTAAAAAGTTATCCAACAGCAGACAGTCCACGCAGGCGACGTGCGAAGCGGAAGTCGCAGGTGTGGACTGATCTTGCTGGCTGGTGTGGCAATAGCCACGCCAGCACTTAACCCCCCGTATCTAACAGGGGGGTACAAATCGACAGGAAACAGTCAAAAAAACATTAGAAAATCCTTTGGTTACAAGGGATTTACAAAATTTCAGCGTATGTCAAATGGGCTTTAAAAGTTGACATACGCCTTTTTGATTGGAGGGATTTTTACTGAATGAACAAACTTGGTTACAGCATTTAAAAGAAAAACGCTTGGCTTATGGACTATCTCAAAACCGTTTAGCTGTTGCGACTGGTATTACAAGGCAGTATCTAAGCGATATTGAAACAGGAAAAGTCAAGCCATCAGAGGATTTACAGCAGTCCCTTTGGGAAGCTCTGGAACGCTTCAATCCCGACGCTCCCCTTGAAATGCTGTTTGATTATGTAAGAATTCGCTTTCCGACAACAGACGTACAGCAGGTGGTCGAAAACATCTTACAACTGAAACTGTCCTATTTTCTTCATGAGGACTATGGTTTCTATTCTTATTCAGAGCATTATGCTTTAGGCGACATATTCGTCCTTTGCTCCCATGAACTGGACAAAGGAGTTCTGGTGGAATTGAAAGGTCGTGGGTGCAGACAATTTGAAAGCTATCTTCTGGCACAACAAAGAAGCTGGTATGAGTTCTTTATGGACGTTTTGGTGGCTGGCGGTGTGATGAAACGCCTTGACCTTGCCATTAACGATAAGACAGGGATTTTAAATATCCCTGTACTCACTGAAAAGTGCCAACAGGAAGAATGTATCTCCGTCTTCCGCAGTTTTAAAAGCTATCGCAGTGGCGAACTGGTACGCAAAGAGGAAAAGGAATGTATGGGAAACACCCTCTATATCGGTTCATTACAAAGTGAAGTTTATTTCTGTATCTATGAAAAGGACTACGAGCAGTACAAGAAAAATGATATTCCCATTGAAGACGCAGAAGTAAAAAACCGTTTTGAGATTCGATTGAAAAATGAGCGTGCCTATTATGCAGTCCGTGATTTACTCGTCTATGACAATCCAGAGCATACCGCCTTTAAAATTATCAATCGGTATATCCGTTTTGTAGATAAAGACGATTCCAAACCTCGTTCTGATTGGAAACTGAATGAAGAATGGGCTTGGTTTATTGGGAACAATCGTGAACGATTAAAACTAACCACAAAACCAGAGCCTTACTCCTTCCAAAGGACGCTGAACTGGCTATCTCATCAAGTTGCCCCGACCTTAAAGGTTGCGATTAAACTTGATGAAATCAACCAGACGCAGGTTGTAAAAGACATTCTCGACCATGCGAAACTGACAGACCGACACAAGCAGATTTTGAAGCAACAGTCAGTAAAAGAACAGGACGTGATAACAACAAAAAAATAACTCAAATACAAATTCATTGAATATAGAGAGGAGAACATTTTTATGAATTTTGGACAAAACCTTTATAACTGGTTTCTATCAAACGCTCAATCACTGGTGCTTTTAGCAATCGTTGTGATTGGCTTGTATCTTGGCTTCAAGCGTGAGTTTAGCAAACTGATTGGCTTTTTAATTATTGCGATTATTGCGGTTGGCTTAGTCTTCAACGCTGCTGGAGTAAAAGACATTTTACTAGAGCTATTCAATCGCATTATTGGTGCTTAAATAAAACCGTTCTTTTGTGGAATATAAGTGGTTTTCTTATGTTCCGCAAAGGAATGGTACACCAAACGAAGTGCGGTAGGGATTTTTGAATCTCTACAAAGAAAGGACGTGAATATATGGACGATATGCAAGTCTATATTGCGAATTTAGGCAAATACAATGAGGGCGAATTGGTCGGTGCGTGGTTTACCTTTCCCATTGACTTTGAGGAAGTCAAAGAGAAAATCGGCTTGAATGATGAATATGAGGAATACGCCATTCATGACTACGAGTTACCCTTTACGGTTGACGAATACACTTCCATTGGCGAACTCAATCGACTATGGGAAATGGTATCGGAATTACCCGAAGAATTACAATCGGAGCTATCTGCTCTGCTCACTCATTTTTCAAGCATTGAAGAACTAAGCGAACATCAAGAGGATATTATCATTCATTCCGATTGTGATGATATGTATGACGTGGCACGCTACTACATTGAAGAAACGGGTGCTTTAGGCGAAGTACCAGCTAGTCTTCAAAACTATATTGATTATCAAGCCTATGGTCGGGATTTAGACCTTTCAGGAACGTTTATCTCAACCAATCATGGGATTTTTGAAATCGTCTATTAAATCTGTCGGTACATTACTACTGGCAGATTTTCTATTTTACGGGGTGGCTCAATCAGCTACCCCTATTTTTTATGAAAGGATTGATTACATGAAGAAAATACGAAGCTATACCAGTATCTGGTCTGTGGAAAAGGTACTGTATTCTATCAATGATTTTAGACTTCCGTTTCCCATAACCTTTACGCAAATGACATGGTTTGTCGTGTCACTCTTTGCAGTGATGATACTTGGCAACTTGCCCCCTCTTTCCATGATAGAGGGAGCATTTCTCAAATACTTTGGGATTCCTGTGGCTTTCACATGGTTTATGTCTACAAAAACTTTTGATGGTAAAAAGCCTTATGGATTTTTGAAGTCTGTCATTGCTTATGCACTGCGACCAAAGCTGACCTATGCAGGAAAAAAAGTAACGCTTGGCAGAAACCAGCCACAAGAAGCCATTACAGCAGTTAGGAGTGAATTTTATGGCATATCCAATTAAATACATTGAAAACAATCTCGTCTGGAATAAAGACGGGGAATGTTATGCTTACTATGAGCTTGTTCCTTACAATTACTCATTTCTAAGTCCAGAACAGAAAATACAAGTGCATGATTCTTTCAGACAGCTTATCGCACAAAATCGTGATGGCAAAATTCATGCTTTACAAATCAGTACAGAATCCAGCATACGTTCTGCACAAGAGCGTTCCAAAAATGAAGTCACTGGCAAGCTCAAAGCGGTTGCCTATGACAAAATCGACCAACAGACAGACGCTTTAATATCCATGATTGGCGAAAATCAAGTGAACTACCGTTTCTTTATCGGCTTTAAGTTGCTTCTCAACGATCAGGAGTTTTCTATGAAAAGTCTTACCGTTGAAGCAAAAAATGCTTTGTCTGATTTTGTCTATGATGTGAACCATAAGCTGATGGGCGATTTTGTTAGTATGAGTAATGATGAAATCCTGCGTTTTCAGAAGATGGAAAAGCTCTTAGAAAATAAAATCTCTCGTCGTTTCAAAATCCGCAGGTTAGATAAGGACGACTTCGGCTATCTGATTGAACACCTTTACGGACAGACAGGCACTGCCTATGAAGAGTATGAGTACCATCTATCAAAGAAAAAGCTGGATAATGAAACGCTGATTAAATACTATGACTTGATTAAGCCTACTCGCTGTTTGGTGGAAGAAAAACAGCGATATTTGAAAATCCAGCAGGAAGATGAAACCGTCTATGTAGCTTACTTTACCATTAACAGCATTGTCGGAGAACTGGACTTCCCGTTCTCTGAAATCTTCTACTACCAGCAACAGCAATTTACATTCCCGATTGATACGTCAATGAATGTGGAAATTGTAGCGAATCGTAAAGCCCTATCTACTGTCCGCAATAAAAAGAAAGAACTGAAAGACTTGGATAACCACGCTTGGCAAAGTGATAATGAAACCAGCTCCAATGTGGCGGAAGCTCTGGAAAGTGTGAATGAGCTGGAAACCAATTTAGACCAAAGCAAGGAATCTATGTACAAGCTGTCTTATGTGGTAAGGGTATCAGCAAATGATCTTGACGAACTCAAACGTCGTTGTAATGAAGTGAAAGATTTTTATGACGATTTAAGCGTAAAACTGGTACGACCATTTGGGGATATGCTCGGCTTACATGAAGAATTTTTACCTGCCAGCAAGCGTTATATGAATGATTATATTCAATACGTGACCTCTGATTTCCTCGCTGGTTTAGGTTTTGGTGCTACTCAAATGCTGGGGGAAAATGAGGGGATTTATGTTGGCTACAGCTTAGATACTGGACGCAATGTCTATCTGAAACCTGCTCTTGCCAGTCAAGGGGTTAAGGGTTCAGTAACCAATGCGTTAGCGTCGGCTTTTGTTGGTTCGCTGGGTGGTGGTAAATCCTTTGCGAATAACCTTATCGTCTATTATGCGGTGCTTTATGGGGCACAAGCAGTGATTGTAGACCCAAAAGCAGAACGTGGCAGATGGAAAGAAACCTTGCCAGAGATTTCCCATGAAATCAATATCGTCACTCTGACTTCTGATGAGAAAAACAAAGGCTTACTTGACCCTTATGTGATTATGAAAAATCCCAAAGATTCTGAATCACTGGCTATTGATATTCTGACATTCCTTACGGGGATTTCCTCTCGTGATGGGGAACGCTTCCCAATCCTTAGAAAAGCCATTCGTGCAGTAACCAATAGTGAAGTACGAGGGTTGATGAAAGTGATTGAGGAATTACGGGTTGAGAATACGCCACTAAGTACCAGTATAGCCGACCATATCGAAAGTTTTACAGACTATGACTTTGCACATTTATTATTCAGTAATGGTTATGTGGAGCAGTCTATCAGCTTAGAAAAACAACTGAACATTATACAGGTTGCGGACTTGGTACTTCCCGACAAGGAAACTTCCTTTGAGGAATATACCACTATGGAGCTTTTATCCGTTGCTATGCTGATTGTCATTAGTACCTTAGTACCTTTGCTTTAGACTTTATCCATACAGACCGAAGCATTTTCAAGATTGTAGATTTAGACGAAGCATGGAGCTTTTTACAGGTAGCACAAGGAAAAACACTATCTATGAAGCTGGTTCGGGCTGGTCGTGCTATGAACGCTGGGGTATATTTCGTGACCCAAAATACAGACGACCTCTTAGATGAAAAACTGAAAAATAACCTCGGCTTAAAATTTGCATTTCGTTCCACTGACCTTAACGAGATTAAAAAGACCTTAGCCTTTTTTGGTGTAGACCCAGAGGACGAAAACAATCAGAAGCGATTGCGTGATTTGGAAAACGGGCAATGCCTTATCAGTGATTTATATGGTCGTGTCGGTGTGATACAGTTCCACCCTGTATTTGAAGAACTGCTCCATGCCTTTGATACCAGACCACCTGTGCGAAAAGAGGTGTAAATGTGAAACCATCAATAGTAAACAGAATAAAATCAAACTGGACGCTGAAACGTCTAGGTAAAGTGGCAATGACAGTGGCTTTCACACTTGTGATTGCCATTTTTCTTTTAGCCATGCTGGGAACGGTGGTTCAAGCTGCGGGCTTGGTAGATGATACGGTCAATGTGGCAAATGAATACAGCCGATACCCACTTGAAAACTATCAACTGGATTTTTATGTGGATAATAGCTGGGGCTGGCTTCCGTGGAACTGGTCGGACGGGATTGGAAAACAGGTCATGTATGGACTATATGCCATTACCAATTTTATTTGGACAATCAGTTTGTATGTTTCCAATGCGACAGGTTACTTAGTACAGGAAGCCTATTCCTTAGACTTCATTTCCGCTACAGCAGATTCCATTGGTAAGAATATGCAGACCTTAGCTGGTGTGAGTGCAAACGGATTTTCAACAGAGGGTTTCTATGTTGGATTCCTCTTACTCTTGATTTTGGTTCTTGGGGTTTATGTTGCCTATACGGGACTGATAAAGAGAGAAACCACAAAGGCAATTCATGCCATTATGAATTTTGTGCTGGTGTTTATCCTATCGGCTTCCTTTATTGCCTACGCTCCCGACTACATTAAAAAAATCAATGACTTTTCATCAGACATCAGTAATGCCAGTTTATCACTTGGCACGAAGATTGTCATGCCCCATTCCGATAGTCAAGGCAAGGACAGCGTGGACTTAATCAGAGATAGCCTGTTTTCCATACAGGTTCAGCAACCGTGGCTACTGCTTCAATACAACAGTTCAGACATTGAAAGTATCGGTATTGACCGTGTGGAAAGCCTGCTCTCCACCAGCCCAGATTCCAACAATGGCGAAGACAGAGAAAAAATTGTTGCGGAAGAAATTGAAGACAGAAGCAATACCAATCTAACCATTACAAAGACCATTAACCGTTTAGGTACAGTCTTCTTCCTATTTGTCTTCAATATTGGGATTTCCATATTTGTATTCCTATTAACAGGAATCATGATTTTCTCGCAGGTACTTTTTATCATCTATGCTATGTTTCTGCCTGTGAGCTTTATTTTAAGCATGATTCCATCATTTGATGGTATGTCAAAACGAGCCATAACAAAGCTCTTTAATACCATTTTGACACGAGCTGGAATCACATTGATTATTACGACAGCATTTAGTATTTCAACCATGCTCTATACCTTATCGGCTGGTTATCCGTTCTTTTTGATTGCTTTTCTACAGATTGTGACCTTTGCAGGAATCTACTTCAAGCTGGGCGATTTAATGAGTATGTTTTCTCTACAGAGTAACGATTCTCAAAGTGTGGGAAGTCGTGTGATGAGAAAACCTCGTATGCTTATGCACGCTCACATGCACCGTCTACAGCGGAAACTTGGACGTTCCATGACTACTCTAGGGGCTGGGTCTGCCATTGTTACAGGTAAAAAAGGACAGTCGGGTTCGGGGAGTTCTGCAAGGACACAAGCAGATCACTCCCGACCAGACGGAAAGGAAAAATCAACACTTGGAAAACGTATCGGTCAAACCATCGGTACAGTAGCTGATACCAAAGACAGAATGGTAGACACTGCTAGTGGTTTGAAAGAACAGGTTAAAGATTTGCCGACCAATGCAAGATATGCAGTATATCAAGGAAAATCCAAAGTAAAAGAGAATGTCCGTGATTTAACCAGTAGTATTTCTCAAACCAAAGCGGACAGAGCCAGTGGACGCAAGGAACAGCAGGAACAAAGGCGAAAAACCATTGCGAAGCGTCGCTCTGAAATGGAACAGGTCAAACAGAAAAAACAGCCTGCTTCTTCTGTTCATGAAAGACCGACTACAAGACAAGAACAATATCATGATGAACAGACCTCAAAACAGTCTAATATTCAGACTTCATATAAGGAATCTCAACAAGCCAAACAAGAGCGTCCAGCAGTTAAGTCCGATTTTTCAAGTCCAAAAGTGGAACGCCAAGGCAATACCGTTCAAGAAAAAACCGTTCAAAAGCCAGCAACTTCAACCACTACAGCAGATAGAACTTCACAACGTCCAATCACAAAAGAACGTCCGTCTACTGTTCAAAGAGTACCACTACAAAATACAAGAAGTAGACCACCAATCAAAACCGCCACCATTAAGAAAGTCGGTAAGAAACCATGAAGTTGAAAACTTTAGTGATTGGTGGTTCTGGATTATTCTTGATGGTCTTCTCACTGCTTCTGTTTGTTGCCATTTTATTTTCAGATGAACAGGACAGCGGAATTTCCAATATTCATTATGGAGGTGTGAATGTTTCCGCAGAAGTGCTGGCTCATAAGCCTATGGTAGAAAAATATGCCAAAGAATATGGCGTTGAAGAATATGTCAACATACTTCTTGCGATTATACAGGTGGAATCGGGTGGTACAGCAGAAGATGTTATGCAGTCCTCGGAATCCCTCGGTCTTCCACCTAATTCATTGAGTACAGAAGAATCCATTAAGCAAGGTGTGAAGTATTTCAGTGAGTTATTAGCCAGTAGCGAAAGGCTTGGTGTAGATTTAGAATCGGTTATCCAGTCCTACAATTATGGTGGTGGTTTCTTAGGATATGTGGCTAATCGTGGGAATAAATATACCTTTGAACTGGCTCAAAGTTTCTCAAAAGAGTATTCGGGTGACGAAAAAGTGTCTTACCCCAATCCCATAGCCATACCTATCAATGGGGGCTGGCGATACAATTACGGGAATATGTTTTATGTGCAACTGGTAACGCAGTATCTTGTCACAACAGAGTTTAATGATGATACAGTACAAGCCATCATGGACGAAGCTCTGAAATTTGAAGGCTGGAAGTATGTCTATGGCGGAGCTTCCCCGACTACCTCTTTTGATTGTAGCGGACTGACACAATGGACGTATGGAAAAGCTGGAATCAACTTACCACGAACAGCACAACAGCAATATGATGTAACCCGGCATATCCCATTATTGGAAGCAAAAGCCGGCGATTTGGTTTTCTTTCATTCTACCTATAACGCTGGCTCTTATATTACTCATATCGGGATTTATTTAGGCGATAACCGTATGTTTCATGCAGGCGACCCTATCGGTTATGCCGACTTAACAAGCTCTTACTGGCAACAGCATTTAGTGGGAGCAGGACGAATCAAACAATAAGAAAGGACGATTCAATGATGAAATTCGGAAAAAATCAGAATACAGAAAAACAGACACCAAAGGAAAAGAAACCTCGTGTCTATAAGGTCAATCCTCGTAAAAAGGTTGTGATTGTCCTATGGGTACTTTTAGGACTTAGTTTCAGCTTTGCGATATTCAAGCACTTTACAGCCATTGATACCCATACCATTCATGAAACCACCATCATAGAAAAGGAATATGTCGATACTCATCATGTGGAAAATTTTGTAGAGAACTTTGCGAAAGTCTACTATTCATGGGAACTAAACGACAAGTCCATTGATAATCGCATAGAAAACCTGAAAGCATATCTGACAGAGGAACTTCAAGCTCTGAATGTCGATACAGTTCGTAAAGATATTCCTGTATCGTCTTCTGTAAAAGGATTTCAGATATGGACGGTAGAAGCAGATGGCGACAATCAATTTGATGTAACCTACAGTGTAGACCAACTCATTACAGAGGGGGAAAATACAAAGACCGTCCACTCTGCTTATATAGTGAGTGTCTATGTAGACAGTACTGGAAATATGGTACTGGTTAAGAATCCGACCATTACCAACATACCTAAGAAATCAAGTTATAAACCAAAAGCCATTGAAAGTGAGGGGACGGTTGATTCCATTACAACCAATGAAATCAATGAGTTTTTAACGACGTTCTTCAAGCTCTATCCTACAGCGACAGCCAGTGAACTTTCCTACTATGTGAATGACGGGATATTAAAACCAATCGGAAAAGAGTACATCTTTCAAGAACTGGTAAATCCTATTTACAATCGTAAGGATAATCAAGTCACGGTATCGCTGACAGTGGAGTATATCGACCAGCAGACCAAAGCAACGCAGGTATCTCAATTTGATTTGGTACTTGAAAAGAACGGGAGTAATTGGAAGATTATAGAATAACAAATATTGGTACATTATTACAGCTATTTTGTAATCACGTACTCTCTTTGATAAAAAATTGGAGATTCCTTGACAAATATGCTCTTACGTGCTATTATTTAAGTATCTATTTAAAAGGAGTTAATAAATATGCGGCAAGGTATTCTTAAATAAACTGTCAATTTGATAGTGGGAACAAATAATTGGATGTCCTTTTTTAGGAGGGCTTAGTTTTTTGTACCCAGTTTAAGAATACCTTTATCATGTGATTCTAAAGTATCCGGAGAATATCTGTATGCTTTTTATGCCCTTTTGGGTTTTTGAATGGAGGAAAATTACATGAAAATTATTAATATTGGAGTTTTAGCTCATGTTGATGCAGGAAAAACTACCTTAACAGAAAGCTTATTATATAACAGTGGAGCGATTACAGAATTAGGAAGCGTGGACAAAGGTACAACGAGGACGGATAATACGCTTTTAGAACGTCAGAGAGGAATTACAATTCAGACAGGAATAACCTCTTTTCAGTGGGAAAATACGAAGGTGAACATCATAGACACGCCAGGACATATGGATTTCTTAGCAGAAGTATATCGTTCATTATCAGTTTTAGATGGGGCAATTCTACTGATTTCTGCAAAAGATGGCGTACAAGCACAAACTCGTATATTATTTCATGCACTTAGGAAAATGGGGATTCCCACAATCTTTTTTATCAATAAGATTGACCAAAATGGAATTGATTTATCAACGGTTTATCAGGATATTAAAGAGAAACTTTCTGCCGAAATTGTAATCAAACAGAAGGTAGAACTGTATCCTAATATGTGTGTGACGAACTTTACCGAATCTGAACAATGGGATACGGTAATAGAGGGAAACGATGACCTTTTAGAGAAATATATGTCCGGTAAATCATTAGAAGCATTGGAACTCGAACAAGAGGAAAGCATAAGATTTCAGAATTGTTCTCTGTTCCCTCTTTATCACGGAAGTGCAAAAAACAATATAGGGATTGATAACCTTATAGAAGTGATTACGAATAAATTTTATTCATCAACACATCGAGGTCAGTCTGAACTTTGCGGAAAAGTTTTCAAAATTGAGTATTCGGAAAAAAGACAGCGTCTTGCATATATACGTCTTTATAGTGGCGTACTGCATTTGCGAGATTCGGTTAGAATATCGGAAAAGGAAAAAATAAAAATTACAGAAATGTATACTTCAATAAATGGTGAATTATGTAAAATTGATAAGGCTTATTCCGGGGAAATTGTTATTTTGCAGAATGAGTTTTTGAAGTTAAATAGTGTTCTTGGAGATACAAAGCTATTGCCACAGAGAGAGAGAATTGAAAATCCCCTCCCTCTGCTGCAAACGACTGTTGAACCGAGCAAACCTCAACAAAGGGAAATGTTACTTGATGCACTTTTAGAAATCTCCGACAGTGACCCGCTTCTGCGATATTATGTGGATTCTGCGACACATGAAATCATACTTTCTTTCTTAGGGAAAGTACAAATGGAAGTGACTTGTGCTCTGCTGCAAGAAAAGTATCATGTGGAGATAGAAATAAAAGAGCCTACAGTCATTTATATGGAAAGACCGTTAAAAAAAGCAGAGTATACCATTCACATCGAAGTTCCACCGAATCCTTTCTGGGCTTCCATTGGTATATCTGTAGCACAGCTTCCATTAGGGAGCGGAGTACAGTATGAGAGCTCGGTTTCTCTTGGATACTTAAATCAATCGTTTCAAAATGCAGTTATGGAGGGGATACGCTATGGCTGTGAACAAGGATTGTATGGTTGGAATGTGACGGACTGTAAAATCTGTTTTAAGTATGGCTTATACTATAGCCCTGTTAGTACCCCAGCAGATTTTCGGATGCTTGCTCCTATTGTATTGGAACAAGTCTTAAAAAAAGCTGGAACAGAATTGTTAGAGCCATATCTTAGTTTTAAAATTTATGCGCCACAGGAATATCTTTCACGAGCATACAACGATGCTCCTAAATATTGTGCGAACATCGTAGACACTCAATTGAAAAATAATGAGGTCATTCTTAGTGGAGAAATCCCTGCTCGGTGTATTCAAGAATATCGTAGTGATTTAACTTTCTTTACAAATGGACGTAGTGTTTGTTTAACAGAGTTAAAAGGGTACCATGTTACTACCGGTGAACCTGTTTGCCAGCCCCGTCGTCCAAATAGTCGGATAGATAAAGTACGATATATGTTCAATAAAATAACTTAGTGTATTTTATGTTGTTATATAAATATGGTTTCTTGTTAAATAAGATGAAATATTCTTTAATAAAGATTTGAATTAAAGTGTAAAGGAGGAGATAGTTATTATAAACTACAAGTGGATATTGTGTCCTGTATGTGGAAATAAAACACGATTAAAGATAAGGGAAGATACTGAATTAAAAAAATTCCCCCTCTATTGTCCGAAATGCAGACAAGAAAATTTAATTGAAATAAAGCAGTTCAAAGTAACTGTGATTACAGAGCCAGACGCAAAGACGCAGAGCCGATAAAATGAGATTAATACAATCTCATTTTATCGGCTCTTTCCGTTATGTATGGATTCTTTTAATTAGTCTTCGATGTTTCTTGCTTCGTTGATACCGCTGGCTAAAGATTCCATTAAGGATAGTTCTTTGTCTGTAAAGCTATCCATGTATTTCTCTATCTGTAATCGTCGGGTGCTTTTTACCAAGTTATTAGCAGGTAGGGGTCCCGAGCGCCTACGAGGAATTTGTATCGATAAGAAATAGATTTAAAAATTTCGCTGTTATTTTGTACATTTAACTTGACGGTGACATCTCTCTATTGTGAGTTATTAGTGGTACAGTTTTCAACCGTTTTAATTATAAAAAAGTGGTGCATTTTTAAATTGGCACAAACAGGTAACGGTTATTGCAGGTGTATTTCTTATCTATGGGTTTAACATGGATTTTATCATTAAAATCATGAGTATTGTCCGAGAGTGATTGGTCTTGCGTATGGTTAACCCTAAAGTTATGGAAATAAGACTTAGAAGCAAACTTAAGAGTGTGTTGATTGTGCATTATCTTAAAATTTTGTATAATAGGAATTGAAGTTAAATTAGATGCTAAAAATTTGTAATTAAGAAGGAGGGATTCGTCATGTTGGTATTCCAAATGCGTAATGTAGATAAAACATCTACTGTTTTGAAACAGACTAAAAACAGTGATTACGCAGATAAATAAATACGTTAGATTAATTCCTACCAGTGACTAATCTTATGACTTTTTAAACAGATAACTAAAATTACAAACAAATCGTTTAACTTCTGTATTTATTTATAGATGTAATCACTTCAGGAGTGATCACATGAACAAAAATATAAAATATTCTCAAAACTTTTTAACGAGTGAAAAAGTACTCAACCAAATAATAAAACAATTGAATTTAAAAGAAACCGATACCGTTTACGAAATTGGAACAGGTAAAGGGCATTTAACGACGAAACTGGCTAAAATAAGTAAACAGGTAACGTCTATTGAATTAGACAGTCATCTATTCAACTTATCGTCAGAAAAATTAAAACTGAACATTCGTGTCACTTTAATTCACCAAGATATTCTACAGTTTCAATTCCCTAACAAACAGAGGTATAAAATTGTTGGGAATATTCCTTACCATTTAAGCACACAAATTATTAAAAAAGTGGTTTTTGAAAGCCATGCGTCTGACATCTATCTGATTGTTGAAGAAGGATTCTACAAGCGTACCTTGGATATTCACCGAACACTAGGGTTGCTCTTGCACACTCAAGTCTCGATTCAGCAATTGCTTAAGCTGCCAGCGGAATGCTTTCATCCTAAACCAAAAGTAAACAGTGTCTTAATAAAACTTACCCGCCATACCACAGATGTTCCAGATAAATATTGGAAGCTATATACGTACTTTGTTTCAAAATGGGTCAATCGAGAATATCGTCAACTGTTTACTAAAAATCAGTTTCATCAAGCAATGAAACACGCCAAAGTAAACAATTTAAGTACCGTTACTTATGAGCAAGTATTGTCTATTTTTAATAGTTATCTATTATTTAACGGGAGGAAATAATTCTATGAGTCGCTTTTGTAAATTTGGAAAGTTACACGTTACTAAAGGGAATGTAGATAAATTATTAGGTATACTACTGACAGCTTCCAAGGAGCTAAAGAGGTCCCTAGCGCCTACGGGGAATTTGTATCGATAAGGAATAGATTTAAAAATTTCGCTGTTATTTTGTACAATAAGGATAAATTTGAATGGTACCATAAACGACCGTTTATGGTACCTTTTCATTTTCCTGCTTTTTCTAAATGTTTTTTAAGTAAATCAAGTACCAAAATCCGTTCCTTTTTCATAGTTCCTATATAGTTATACTTAATGAGTTATGGTACATTTAAATTATAAAATTAAGGAGGTTTTTTTATGATTTTTGGCTATGCTCGAGTGAGTACGGATGATCAAAATCTTAGTTTACAAATTGATGCACTTACTCATTATGGAATTGATAAATTATTTCAAGAAAAAGTAACTGGTGCGAAAAAAGACCGACCGCAATTAGAAGAAATGATCAACCTACTACGTGAAGGAGATTCTGTTGTCATTTACAAGTTAGATCGAATTTCACGATCAACTAAACATTTGATTGAACTTTCTGAATTATTTGAAGAACTTAGTGTCAATTTTATATCTATTCAAGATAACGTAGATACTTCAACGTCTATGGGAAGATTCTTTTTCCGAGTTATGGCTAGTTTAGCAGAACTGGAACGGGATATTATTATTGAACGAACTAACTCTGGTCTTAAGGCAGCCAGAGTCCGAGGAAAAAAAGGGGGCCGTCCAAGTAAAGGTAAGCTATCAATTGATTTAGCTTTAAAAATGTATGACAGCAAAGAGTATTCTATTCGTCAAATTCTTGATGCCTCTAAATTAAGCAAAACAACCTTTTACCGTTACCTCAATAAAAGGAATGCTTAAGATATGGCTATGAAAAGAATTTTAACTACTTCACAGCGTGAACAACTTCTTTCTGTAGACCACTTATCAGAAGAGGATTTTAAAGCGTATTTTAGTTTTTCTGATTATGATCTGGAGGTTATTAATCAACACCGTGGAAAGGTCAATAAACTAGGATTTGCGATACAACTTTGTTTGGCCCGGTATCCTGGGTGTTCTTTAAGTAATTGGCCGATTAAATCAACCAGACTAACTTCTTATGTGAGTCGACAGCTCCATCTTGATGCAATTGATTTAAATTCATATGATCATAGAAATACACGTGCAAATCACTTCAACGAGATCTTAGAAGTATTCAACTATCATCGATTCGGTAGTGCTAATACACAAAAACAGTTAATAGAATATTTAATTGAACTAGCTTTAGAAAATGATGACTCTATCTATCTAATGAAAAAAACAATTGATTTCTTAACTCGAAAAAGAATTATTTTTCCATCTATAGCTACACTTGAAGACATTATAAGCCGCTGTCGAGATAAAGCAGAAAACAACTTATTTTCAATATTACTCTGTTCATTAACAGATATACAAATTGAAAAACTAGAGAGTTTGTTTCAAATTTATGAAGAGACGAAAATAACTAAACTCGCTTGGCTAAAAGACATTCCAGGTAAGGCAAATCCAGAAAGCTTTATGAGTATTTGTAAAAAAGTGGAAGTGATTGCTTCCATGGGACTCGGGACAATTAATGTCTCCCATATTAATCGGAACAGGTTTCTTCAGCTAGCTAGACTAGGGGAAAATTATGATGCATATGACTTCTCCCGTTTTGAGCTTGAAAAAAGATACTCTTTACTTATTGCTTTTTTAGTCAATCATCATCAATATCTGATCGATCAACTGATTGAGATTAATGACCGCATTTTAGCAAGTATTAAACGCAAAGGGACACGTGATTCACAAGAACAGTTAAAAGAAAAAGGAAAATTGGCTACTAAAAAATTGGAACATTATGCTTCTTTAATTGATGCTCTTCACTTTGCAAAAGATAATGATAGTAATCCTTTTGACGAAATTGAACGAATCATGCCTTGGGAAGATTTAGTACAAGATGGAGAAGAAGCTAAAAAAATTACAGGTAATAAAAATCATGGCTATTTAGAAATGGTTCGAAATAAAGCTAATTACCTCCGAAGATACACGCCAATGTTATTGAGGACCCTTTCGTTCAAAGCAACTCCGGCAGCAAATCCAGTCCTCATGGCCCTAACTCAACTAACTGATTTACACAATAGTGGTAAAAGAAAAATACCGGCAGATACTTCTACTGATTTTGTGAGTAAAAAATGGAAAAGCCTTGTTCGGCCAGAAGAGGGGAAAATAGATCGGTCTTACTATGAGTTAGTAGCTTTCACCGAGCTAAAGAACAATATTCGATCAGGAGATATTTCAGTTGAAGGAAGTATGATCCATCGAAATATTGATGATTACTTAGTTGATTTATCTGCTTGTATTGATTCAGAAACTATTCCAGACACGTTTGAGGACTATTTAAAGGATCGGGAAATAATTTTAGATTTACAGCTTCAATTTTATTCGACAGTTGATAAGAGAATTTCAAGAGCAAACCTTAAAAAGTTGGAAAAAGTTACACCTAGCGAAGCAGAAATATATAGAAAAAAACTTTATTCAATAATTCCTAAGATAAGGCTTAGTGATCTTTTAATTGAGGTGGACAGTTGGACCAACTTTTCACAAGAATTTAGTCATGATTCTACAGGGAAACCGCCGAGTGAACAAGAAAGAAAAATTATTTTTGCTGCTTTGCTGGGTTTAGGGATGAATATTGGTCTTGAAAAAATGGCCCAATCAACTCCTGGAATTTCTTATTCTCAGTTAGCCAATGCCAAACAATGGCGCTTTTATAAAGAAGCTCTGACTCGTGCTCAATCTGTTTTGGTTAATTATCAGTTAAAGCTTCCTGTTGCAGACTTTTGGGGTGAAGGAAAAACCACTGCTTCAGACGGAATGCGCGTCCCAGTGGGCGTCTCAGCTCTAAAATCCGATGTTAATCCACATTACAAAAGTATGGAAAAAGGAGCTACAATGATTCGATCAATAAATGATAGGCATACGACTCATCATATCGAGGTTGCTTCAACTAATACAAGGGAAGCTACTCATACCCTTGATGGCCTACTTTATCATGAAACAGATCTAGATATTGAGGAACATTTTACTGATACAAATGGGTATTCTGATCAGGTGTTTGGAATGACCGCATTACTAGGCTTTGATTTTGAACCTCGCATCAGAAATATAAAAAAATCACAATTATTTTCTATCAAATCACCTTCCTACTACCCTAACTTATCAGAAGATATAAGCGGAAAAATCAATGTAAAAATTATTGAAGAAAACTATGATGAAATTAAACGAATCGCCTATTCGATTCAAACAGGAAAAGTATCTAGTTCTTTACTATTAGGAAAGCTAGGCTCATACGCACGTAAGAATAGAGTAGCTCTTGCACTGAGAGAACTAGGTCGCATTGAAAAGAGCATTTTTATGATAGATTATATTACAGATAGTGAGCTACGGCGAAGGATCACTCATGGACTAAATAAGACAGAAGCGATTAATGCTTTAGCTAGAGAACTATTTTTTGGGCGACGCGGAAAATTTATGGAGCGCGATATTCGCCGACAACTTCAAAGTGCTAGTGCGCTTAATGTGTTAATAAATGCAATAAGTATATGGAACGCCGTCTACTTACAAGCAGCTTATAATTATCTCGTCAAAATAGATCCCGAAGTAACTAAGTATATGAAGCATGTATCTCCTATTAATTGGGAGCATATCACTTTTCTTGGAGAGTATAAATTTGACTTGTTATCTATTCCTAAACACTTAAGAGAATTGAATATAAAAAATAAATAGGCCTTGAAACATTGGTTTAGTGGGAATTTGTACCCCTTATCGATACAAATTCCCACTAAGCGCTCGGGACCCCAGGTAAGAAAAATTCATCAACGGAAACATGAAGTAACGATACAAGGTCATAAAGAACTTGTATGCTGGGGTGTTGCCCTTTATTTTCAATATTAGTTAAGTACCGTGGGTCAATTTCAATCAATGCTCCCACTTGTTCACGAGTTAAACCTCGTTTCAATCGAGCTTCTTTAATGGCTAAACCAAAGGCTCTAAAATCATATTTATCTTCTTTTTTACGCATAGTAGACCACCTCTATACATTTTATTGTTCCTACTGAATTAAAAACAGGTATAGAAAAACGTGTTATATGGTTTATAGGTTTATATTTAATAAAAAGCACTACTAAACGCCAATAAAAAAAACCGTTATATGGTAGTGCTATTTACGCTGTTAAAATATTGTATATTACTTCCAAATGGCGGTTTGTTGGAGGTCAACGTCGCCATGAAGTACATCATATACAATAAATTTCCTTACATTGGGTTCTTGTCAAAAAAAGTCGTCTATCTGCAATAGATAAGTACGTCCACCAATGTGGTTTTATAAATCATATAGATAGAATAACAGAAGCATGTAAACAGAGAAATAAATCTGTTTATATGCTTTTTTGGCTATTCAGAACTTTTTTACAAAGTTTATTTATCAGTAATGCAACAAATCCCCCTTTCACATTGGGACTAAGAGTGAAAGGAGATAAACGAGCAAGGCTCACTTCCTTTCCTAGACAGAAAGGGGGTGAGAAACATGAAACCATCTTCTTTTCAGACCACAATAGAAAATCAGTTTGACTATATCTGTAAACGTGCTATGGAAGACGAGCGAAAGAATTATATGCTTTATCTTTCAAGGATTGCAAAGCGTGAGGTGTCCTTTTCGGATGTTGGCGATTATCTTGTTAGCCAGTTTGCGACAACAGATAACTATTCAACTGACTTTCAGATTTTTACACTCAATGGGTTATCAGTAGGCGTTGAAAATGATTTGTTGAGTGAAGCATTACGTGAGTTGCCAGACAAGAAACGTGAAATTCTACTGCTGTTTTACTTTATGGACATGAGCGATTCAGAAATTGCAGACCTGTTGAAATTGAACCGTTCTACTGTCTATCGGCATAGAACCAGTGGACTAGCCTTAATTAAAAAGTTTATGGAGGAATTTGAAGAATGAAAACACAATATCCTATGATTCCCTTTCCTCTCATTGTAAAGGCAACAGATGGCGATACCGAAGCGATTAACCAGATTCTACATCATTACAGAGGGTACATAACGAAGCGTTCCCTACGACTTATGAAAGATGAATATGGCAATCAAAGTATGGTCGTTGATGAAGTCTTACGTGGAAGAATGGAAACCAGACTGATTACAAAGATTTTGTCATTTGAAATTAAGTAATATCCTCTCTCCTTTCGTGGAAGCGTGCTAAACCATTCCACGCTTCCCGAACAGGGAGGTTTGTTATTCCACCAAAGCATATTGAGCTTTCAATGTGTTTTGATAGGCTAACGAGCCATTGTTCTTTGAAAACTGAATAAAAGTAATCGAATACGTTTCGATAAGAAAAGAGCCAACGGAACTAACCGCCATGACCTATCTTATAAAGATAGCGAGCGATTCATGTTAGTGATCCGAGAAGCAATCTTTAGCAGGATTGCCTGCAACGACATTCTTATCGTGATAATGATACTCCCATACAGTCAATAGTCCGAGCGTGATAAAACCGTCGCAGGCAATGAGTATGGCTACATGAGAACCATGCAGGGGTGGAACTCCCGTGAGCTTTGCTAAAGCTGTTCGATTGCTGGTAAAACAACTTTTATGAAATCCAAATAAGTGATTTGGAAAGGAGGATTTTATGAAGCAGCCTGACATTCCTATTTGGGAACGTTATACCCTAACCATTGAAGAAGCGTCAAAATATTTTCGTATTGGCGAAAACAAGCTACGACGCTTGGCAGAGGAAAATAAAAATGCAAATTGGCTGATTATGAATGGCAATCGTATTCAGATTAAACGAAAACAATTTGAAAAAATTATAGATACATTGGACGCAATCTAGCGTCGCCAAAGGGTCTTGTATATGATAAAATAGTATTAAGTCGTATCAAGGCTCTTTCCATAAAGGAAAGGAGCAAATGCCATGTCAGAAAAAAGACGTGACAATAAAGGTCGAATCTTAAAGACTGGAGAGAGCCAACGAAAAGACGGAAGATACTTATACAAATATATAGATTCATTTGGAGAACCGCAATTTGTTTACTCGTGGAAACTTGTGGCTACAGACCGAGTACCAGCAGGAAAGCGTGATTGTATCTCACTTAGAGAGAAAATCGCAGAGTTACAGAAAGACATTCATGATGGTATTGATGTTGTAGGAAAGAAAATGACACTCTGCCAGCTTTACGCAAAACAGAACGCTCAAAGACCAAAGGTTAGAAAAAACACTGAAACTGGACGCAAATATCTTATGGATATTTTGAAGAAAGACAAGTTAGGTGTAAGAAGTATTGACAGTATTAAGCCATCAGACGCTAAAGAATGGGCTATTAGAATGAGTGAAAATGGTTATGCTTATCAAACCATCAATAACTACAAACGTTCTTTAAAGGCTTCATTCTATATTGCTATACAAGATGATTGTGTTCGGAAGAATCCATTTGACTTTCAACTGAAAGCAGTTCTTGATGATGATACTGTCCCTAAGACCGTACTAACAGAAGAACAGGAAGAAAAACTGTTAGCCTTTGCAAAAGCTGATAAAACCTACAGCAAAAATTATGATGAAATTCTGATACTCTTAAAAACAGGTCTTCGTATTTCAGAGTTTGGTGGTTTGACACTTCCAGATTTAGATTTTGAGAATCGTCTTGTCAATATAGACCATCAGCTATTGAGAGATACTGAAATTGGGTACTACATTGAAACACCAAAGACCAAAAGTGGCGAACGTCAAGTTCCTATGGTTGAAGAAGCCTATCAAGCATTTAAGCGAGTGTTAGCGAATCGAAAGAATGATAAGCGTGTTGAGATTGATGGATATAGTGATTTCCTCTTTCTTAATAGAAAGAACTATCCAAAAGTGGCAAGTGATTACAACGGCATGATGAAAGGTCTTGTTAAGAAATACAATAAGTATAACGAGGATAAATTGCCACACATCACTCCACATAGTTTGCGACATACATTCTGTACCAACTATGCAAATGCAGGAATGAATCCAAAGGCATTACAGTACATTATGGGACATGCTAATATAGCCATGACGCTGAACTATTACGCACACGCAACATTTGATTCCGCAATGTCAGAGATGAAACGCTTGAATAAAGAGAAGCAACAGGAGCGTCTTGTTGCTTAGTAGTACAAATGAATTTACTACTTATTTACCACTTCTGACAGCTAAGACATGAGGAAATATGCAAAGAAACGTGAAGTATCTTCCTACAGTAAAAATACTCGAAAGCACATAGAATAAGGCTTTACGAGCATTTAAGAAAATATAAAAAGATAATTAGAAATTTATACTTTGTTTATTTGAAAAAACAGTAAGAAAGCGTAAAAAATCAATTCCTGTACTAGCGTGTAATTGAAATTTTTTAGTTTTGGCGTTAGAACTGTTTCCTCAGTCCTAGCCCCTTCTCTTTTTGATAAGTATGCTTGGCGGAAAGTAGTTTGTAAATGATTCTGAGAATCTTATGAGCATAAGCAATGACGGCCTTCATCTTGCTTACTCTTTGGGAAATTCTATTATAAAAAAAAGAAAAAGCTGGATCCTTGGAATGTGCTGCAATTAATCCCGACATGGTCAAAGCCTGTTTTATTTAGCGATTTCCTTGCGTGATGTGTGAGGATTTTTTAATGCCAGCACTATAGGCTAAACATCTTTTTCTGTCATGAGTTAGCAGGCTCTGCCTGCTTAGAGTTTTACATATGCTACTATCTTAGTTATAGCTAACTTAAATTCTCATTTATTAAGTATACCTAAGTTTTATGTTTAAATTTTGTATAGAATAGTTGTATCACTTAACAAAGCTATGTTTACGCTTTCAATCAAGCCTCATTTATGATACTATTATGGTAATAGAAAAAATTCTTAGTTCGCTAAAAACCTTTATTCGAGATCCAGAGGAAATAGAAATTTTATCCATTAAAAATACGTTTCATAAGTTACTTACTTAATATTAATAGAATTCCAATTTGTATAATTAAATCAAAGATGACACTGGAATCAGGAGGATTTATTATGGTTAATAATGTAGCTGTTAAAGTCTCAAACCTTTCAAAAGAATTTTTGTTAGGGCAAGACAAAACTGTCTCTATTTTGAAAGATGTTTCTTTATCTGTCAATTACGGGGAATTTGTATCAATACTTGGTGTCAGTGGTTCTGGAAAGTCTACTTTGCTAAGTTGCTTATCAAGTTTATCTGAACCAACAAGTGGCGAAGTTGTTATCAATGGTATAAATCCATATACCTTAAAAGAAGGGAAGCTTGCTAAATTTAGAAGGCAAGATATTGCAATTATTTTTCAAAACTATAATCTGGTACCCGCTCTACCTGTACTAGAAAATGTTACACTTCCTCTGAGACTCTCAGGAAAGAGTGTTGATAGAAATAAAGTAAAAAAAATGTTGGATAGTTTGAATTTTAAAGCAGAACTATCATCATTAGTTGCTACCTTATCAGGTGGAGAACAGCAAAAAGTGGCTATTACTCGTGCAATAATAGCTGATAGTAAAATTATTTTTGCTGATGAGCCAACAGGAGCTCTGGACAGCGTCTCAAGAAAACTTATTTTTGAAACACTTCGTAATTTAGCGAGTCAAGGAAAATGTGTTCTTATGGTCACTCATGATATTGAGTTGGCTTCAAAAACTGACAGAGCACTCATTTTAAAAGACGGAAAAATATCTCGACAAATTATTAAACCTTCAGCTGATGAGCTCTATCAAGCACTTGAAAGTAGTAAAGATTAATTTGAGGAGGATTTATTATGCTAAAATTAATCATTTACCAATTTCAGTACTCAAAAAGACAATGGTTAGGAACAATACCATTACTATTTGTATCTAGCCTGATTGTTGGAACATCTTTATTTGGTATTGCTAGTGCAATAAAGACTGCTAATATTAACGCTTCACAACTTTTTCAAATGCTAATAGTTTTTGGCGGGACTACTCTATTTTTCCTTATTTCAAATAATATAAGACTGCTAATAGATATCTTTAAAAAGGATTACCAATTATGGGCTACCCTAGGCGCAAGCAGAACTCAGCTATCTTTATTAGTATCTGGACAGTTTTATTTAATGGCAGTGATTGTTAGTAGTATTGGTACAATACTTTCATTTATCATGGCAGATAGTTACTACAAATTTTTACAAAATTTATTAGGAAGAGATGAGTTACCTGATTTAGTTATTACAGCCAACATTCAATCAATTTTATTGAGTGTTTTCATAGTCCCAACAATTGTCGGGATAGGGGCTTACTTTTATTCAAGTCGTATACTTAAAATATCATCAATATTAAAACCAAAAAAGAAAAAAAGAAAAGTTACAGTAACTGGTTTTATTAACATCTCTGTTCGTTTAATCCTATGGTTACTATGTATAGGTTTGATTGTTTCAGCAAGTTTTAGTAGAAACAAAGAAATAATTTCAACACAGTCAAGCATAATATTATTTTTATTAATTATTCACATCCTTATTATTCAATCACTATCTCCATCAATTCAAGTGTTTCTAATAAAACTTTTAATGAGGATATTTCCAACTGAAAATTATGTAATTAATACAGGCTTTTGGAATCTACTATCCAATCCTAGTTATTTGAAAAGTATACAAACTTCAATGAGCATGGGAGTAACTCTCATTTCTGGGTTTATTCTTTACACCCAAAATATGTATTCATTCATGAATACAGCAAACGGTGTACTCGAAGCAAGAGCTTCCTTTATTGCTTATCTGTCTGCTCCAATTATTCTGATTATTACTAGTTCTATTTCTCTTACAATTTTATCTTCTAATAAAGATATTGAAGACATTAAACAGTTAAAGACACTGGGAGTGTCAAGATCACAACTTTTTAAAATACGTATAGGCGAGGCAATAATACATTCGGTGTTAATTTTATTAGTATCAGTAGTTTTCAATTTAATTATTTTAATTTTAGTTAGCTTTATTGGCCAACTTTTAGGCAGTAGTTTAATAGACATATCAGGTTTCTGGCAACCGAGTCTTATAGTTATTTCTTTGTTAGTTATTTTTTATAGTATTACAAAGGGATTTTATATATTTAGAGATAGATAAATTGGATTAGTTACTGATTCAAAAGAATACAAACACGTTTCAATCATGACTTCCATTATAAAAACCTCCTGTTAACTATTTGAACAATAGAACAAGAGGCTACTAGTAAGATATTTTCATGCTCAAGGCATATTCGAGTCATCTCATGACTCTTGTTCAACCAGTTTGACATACAGGCTAGGAAAAGCCCTATTAAAGATCACGTATTGGTATTGTTCACCTTTATTATAGGCTAAACATCTTTTTCTGTCATGAGTTAGCAGGCTCTGCCTGCTTAGAGTTTTACATGTAATCTATTTTAATAGTAATGTTTTATCATTTTTAAGAGAACGCAGTTTTAGCTCGTTCTCTTTTTTGTTGTGATACTTCTTTCAAGGAATATTTGGTAGGATTGGAGTGAAAAAAGATTAACTAGGAAAGAAGGAAGTATATGGAAGCCATTTATCAACGTGATTCGGATCAAGATGGACTAACTGATGCTCAAGAATTGGCGCTAGGAACCAATCCTCTTAGCGCAGATTCTGATGGTGATGGACGTTCAGATTTAGTGGAAATAGAAGAAGGAACCAATCCCTTAGAAAAGGATTTACAAGACATAGACCAAACAAGTATCACTGAACCGTCCTCAGTATTTATGGAAATGAAACAAGAGATTTCAGATATGATGGAGAGTCACTACAAGGAATTTATACAGGCTCTGATTAGTATTGAAACAGGGATTGAAAACCAACAAGACCTAGAAGACTTATATACTTACTACATGAGAACGGATGCCGTTTCTCTTTTATCTAGTGATTTAGAAATCAGTCCTCAAGAGGTTGAAATGGAGATAGAGTTGTAGGGGAATCATGTGATTCTCCTATTTTCGTATAGATGAAAGGAGCGAGTATGGAAGTAATACAATTATTGGCTATGTTTCGTGGAACAATTCCAAAAGATAGAGAGAAAATGGACTTATTTCTTCGTTATCAAGCGCAACATTTTGATGAGAAATGGCAGGATTTGGTAGAGAGTTTTTTGACTGAAGAGGGCAAAATAGAAGAGATACCTCATGTCTATTCGTTTCATCAAGATATTATTTCTTTCCTAGAGGACAGTTCTGAAAATAATGACCAAGATTTAGAAAGTTATACAAGAAATTTTGGACAAGCAGGTCTAAGTAAATTATCTCAATTAAGTAGTTGGGAGAAATACTTGGTGCAAGAAGTCGCAATCTATAACCTTTCCACTCGATTTTACATCCAATCTGAAAAAGAGAAGTTAGAACCATTAAGTGAGCTTGTATTTCATCAGAATCAGGATGTCAATTTAGTCAATGTCTATCGAGTTGCGAATAATCTATCTGACCGTATTAGTAGAGATATAGAGGAATTTCTTCTAATGGTTGACTCAAAAGAGCTTAAAAAAGAAGTTCTTGAGATTCATTTTGAAGAAAAAGAGGGAGATGTTCTAGCCTATTTGGGTTCAGAATTGATGGCTACTTTAGATACCGTTACGGATCTTGTCCAACATGAAGAAAACTACACACAACTCCCACTGACACAAAAGCTGAAGATTATTACTCATTTTGATGAAGTAAAGGCTATAAGAGAAAAGTCTAATCAAGTAGAGGAAGTTTTATCTCCTTCAAGTGATATTGAACAGGAAACGGAAGAAACGAACTCTTTTTCTAATGTCGATAAAATTGTAGAAGAAGCTTTGAGGGAATATCCAATCGGTTCACAAGTAAGTTATAAAGGACAAGTATTTCAATTGGTTTCGATTGAAAATGCACAGTTAAATGACTTAATTCGCCTAGAGCTATTAAATGATTCCAAGCAGTTATTTGAAGAGAATCCTATCTTATACTTGAACAGTTTGGAAGAGATTGAACAAGTATTGTCTCGTGTAGAACTTGAGAAAGAAGATTCAGAGATTGAGATTGATTCATCAAGTGAAAGTCAGGAAATAGATTTGTTTTCCTACCTGGAAGAAGAAAATGAAAAGGATAAGGAAACAGAAACGCTTATTGTAGGCATAGAAGAGACGGATGTCCCTGTTCAAGATTTTGTTTTTCCAGATGATTTAGAGGACTTTTATCCTAAGACAAATCGAGAAAAGATTGAAACGAATATCGCCGCAATTGATCTTGTTAAAAGATTAGAAAAAGAGGGACGACAAGCAAGTCCAGAAGAACAAGAGCTACTAGCTAAGTATGTCGGCTGGGGCGGTCTTGCCAATGAATTTTTCGATGAACTCAATCCAAAGTATGAAACAGAACGTTTAACTCTTAAGAGTTTAGTAAGTAAATCAGAATACTCCACTATGAAACAAAGTTCTCTCACAGCCTATTATACAGACCCAATGATTATTCGCCAGATTTGGCAAAAGTTACTGGATGATGGTTTTGAGGGAGGAAGGATATTAGATCCTTCTATGGGGACTGGGAACTTCTTTGCGGCTATTCCTAGAAGTATACGAGAGAAATCAGAACTCTATGGGGTTGAATTAGACAGTGTGACAGGCGCAATCGCAAAACAACTCCATCCAAATGTCCATATTGAAGTGCGAGGATTTGAAGAAGTTCCCTATCAAAATAATAGTTTTGATTTAGTCTTAACGAATGTTCCATTTGGAAATTTTCGGATTGCTGATAAAAACTATGATAAACCTTATATGATTCACGACTACTTTGTCAAACACTCACTTGATTTAGTAAGAGACGGAGGACAAGTGTCGATTATCTCATCTATCGGGACAATGGATAAGCGGACAGATAATGTCTTACAAGAGATTAAAACCAACACTCATTTTTTAGGGGGAGTCCGTTTGCCGGATACGGCTTTTAAAAGCATTGCAGGTACTCGAGTGACCACAGATCTCCTCTTCTTTCAAAAGGATCAAGCAAAGAATCTTAATGAGGAGGAACTTGTCTTTAGTGGCTCTATTCCCTTTGAGGAGGATAAGCGTGTCTGGATCAATCCCTATTTTGATGGGAAACACAATATACAAGTTTTGGGTCAATATGAGGTACGAAATTTTAATGGAGGAACCCTCAATGTTAAGGGGGTATCAGAAACATTATCTACTGACATAATGAAAGCATTAGAGAATGTGGGAGCACCTAAACAAATTGACAATTCTTTGAAAGTACCTGTTTTTATCCAAGAAGAAGTGGATAATTCTATCCCAAGTCGTATACGTGAGGACATAGCGCTCTATTCTTTTGGATATGAGGGAAATCAAATTTATTACCGAGATACGCATGGCATTCGGAAAAGTTCAAAAGTAGACGAAATTAGTTATTATGTAGATGAGAAGGGAGATTTTAAAGCTTGGGACAGTTCTTTGTCTGAACATAAAATAGACCGATTCGTGCAACTTCATTTGACAGATGAGGAAGCACTAGATGTTTACAAGTCAGAAGAAGCGAGTAAAAGAGGGAAATATAAGGGACTGTTCAAAAAAACTGTATTTTATGAAAGCCCCTTATCGGATAAGGACATTGGTCGCATTAAGGGAATGGTTGATTTGAGAGAGACCTATCAATCCTTAATTGAAATTCAACGTCATCAAGATTATAGTCGGGCTGATTTTCAGGAATTGCTTAGTAAACTCAATCGTGAATATGACCGTTTTGTAAGTCAATTTGGATACTTGAATGCTTCCGTTAATCGGAACTTATTTGATAGTGACGATAAGTATTCTTTACTAGCAAGTTTAGAAGATGAATACATCGATTCTAAAGATCAGAAAGTAAAATATAAAAAATCTTTAGCCTTTGAGAAAGCATTGGTTAGGCCAGAGAGAGTGATCGCAAGAGTCTCAACGGCTCTAGATGCCTTAAACTCTAGTTTATCGGATGGTAGAGGGGTTGATTTAGACTATATGGTATCAATTTATCCCGAACATAGCCAAGCTGCTATTTTAGATGAGTTAGGTGACCAGATTTTAATGGATCCAGAAAGCTATTTAAGAGGAGAAAGAAAATATCTTTCTAAGAACCAGTTTTTATCAGGAGACATTCTCAACAAGATAGAAGTAGTTCAACTATTAGTAGAGGAAAACAACCAAGAATATGATTGGAACCATGCTTTAGATTTGTTAGAATCTGTTCGCCCTCCACGGATTCATCTGGCAGATATTGAGTTTAAAATAGGGTCACGTTGGATTCCTCAATCCGTTTATGGTAAATTTGCTTTTGAATGTTTTACCAATCGTGAATTTGAATTGTCTTCGCCAGATGTTGAACAAGTCATTGAAGTGAATCCTGTCGATGGCCAGGTTCATTTAAGGACATCATTTGCTTATCGCTATCCAAGTGCCAAAGATAGTAGTCTTGGAGTCAGTGGGTCACGTTATGATACAGGAAGAAAGATTTTTGAGAATTTACTTAATTCGAACCAACCGACGATTACCATGACTGTTACGGAAGGAGAAAAGAAAAAGACTATCACAGATTTGGAAAAAACCTCTGTTCTAAGAGCAAAAGAGCAGCATTTACAAGAGCTATTTCAAGAATTTGTCTCACGGTATCCCGAAGTCCAACAAGTCATTGAGGAAAGCTATAATAGTCTTTATAATCGAACGGTTAGTCGAGAGTATGACGGTAGCCATCTAGTCATTGATGGCTTGGCACAAAACATCAGTCTTCGTCCTCACCAAGAGAATGCCATTCAAAGAATCGTAGAAGAAAAAAGAGCCTTATTAGCTCATGAGGTAGGTTCAGGAAAGACCTTGACCATGCTTGGTGCTGGGTTTAAATTAAAGGAGTTAGGGATGGTTCATAAGCCCTTATATGTAGTGCCCTCTAGTTTGTCTGCTCAATTTGGCCAAGAAATTATGAAATTTTTCCCTACTAAAAAAGTCTTTGTGACCACTAAGAAAGATTTTGTGAAGGCGAGAAGAAAACAATTTGTTTCTCGTATTATTACAGGAGATTACGATGCCATTGTCATTGGGGATTCTCAATTTGAAAAAATCCCTGTCAGTAAGGAAATACAGATGAATTATATCGAGGATAAACTCAATGAACTACGAGAGATTAAAACACATTCTGAAAATAAGTACACCGTTAAAGAAGCAGAGCAATCAATAAGTGGTCTTGAGAGACAATTGGAAGAACTCCAACGCTTTAATCGTGATAGTTTTATTGATTTTGAGAACTTAGGAATTGATTTTCTCTTTGTGGATGAAGCACATCACTTTAAAAATATACGTCCAATTACTGGACTTGGAAATGTAGCAGGGATTACCAATACAACGTCTAAGAAGAACGTGGATATGGAAATGAAGGTTCGACAGATTCAGGAAGAACATGATTTTAAAAATATTGTCTTTGCGACAGGAACACCTGTTTCAAATTCAATTAGTGAGCTGTATACTATGATGAACTACATTCAACCGGATATCTTAAAACGCTATCAAGTTGATTATTTTGACTCTTGGGTAGGTGCTTTTGGAGAAATTCAAAACTCTATGGAATTAGCTCCTACAGGGGATAAGTACCAGCCTAAGAAACGATTTAAAAAGTTTGTCAATCTACCTGAGTTGATGAAAATCTATAAAGAAACAGCCGACATTCAAACACAAGATATGTTGGATTTACCTGTTCCAGAAGCTCGTATTATACCTATTGAGAGTGAGTTAACTGAAAACCAGAAACTCTATTTAGAAGAATTAGTTATGAGGTCAGATGCGGTTAAATGTGGAACAGTTGATCCAAGCCAGGATAACATGTTAAAAATTACGGGTGAGGCACGAAAATTAGCTATTGATATGCGTTTATTGGACTCTAGTTATAGTCTAGCAGACAATCATAAACTGCTTCAGGTAGTGGATAATGTTGAGAGAATTTATCGAGAAGGAATGGAAAATAAGGCTACTCAGATGATTTTTTCAGATATTGGCACACCTAAGAAAAAGGACAATGGCTTTGATGTTTATTCTGAGATTAAGGCATTATTAGTTGATAGAGGAATCCCTAGTAAAGAAATTGCCTTTGTACATGATGCCAATAGTGATGAAAAGAAGAATAGTTTGTCTCGAAAGGTCAATGCAGGAGAGGTGCGGATTCTCCTTGCTTCAACTGAAAAAGGAGGAACAGGTTTAAATGTTCAGAGCAAGATGAAAGCAGTTCATCACCTGGATGTACCGTGGAGACCAAGTGACATTCAGCAACGTAATGGACGTATTATCCGACAGGGAAATGAAAACAAGGAAGTGGATATTTACCACTACATTACCAAAGGTTCATTTGATAATTATCTATGGGCAACTCAGGAGAACAAACTCCGTTATATTAAGCAGATTATGACTTCTAAGGAGCCGATTCGTGCTGCGGAAGACATTGATGAGCAGACCATGACAGCTTCTGATTTTAAGGCACTAGCAACAGGTAATCCTTATCTCAAATATAAGATGGAACTAGAGAATGATCTAACTCTATTAGAAAATCAAAGACGCGCCTTTCAACGCAGCAAGGATCACTATCGTCATACAATCTCTTACTGTAAAGAAAATATACCCATTCTTGAGAAACGATTAAGCAAGTATGAAGGCGACATTCAACAGTCTGAAATGTCGAAAGACCAGGCATTTTCTATGACGGTAGGTAAGCAAGCTTTTGATCAACGAGCTGAAGCAGGGGAATCCCTACACCGTCTTATCCGTCATAATCAAGCTGATATTAAAGAATTTCGCACCCTAGCCAGTTATCGAGGGTTTGAGATTAAAATGCTTAGTCTTCCAACAAATCAACCTCTTCCTGAAACCTTCTCTGTTAAGATTGTAGGAGAAAATCAGTATTCTGTCAGTTTAGATTTGTATTCTCCTTTGGGGGCCATTCAAAGGCTTCAGTATACGATTGATCACATTAAAGAGGACCAAGTGAAAACTCAGAACTTATTGGATGAATTAAAGGATAAATGGACTACTGCTAGAGTAGAAATTGAGAAAAATTTTCCAAAGGAAGAGGATTATCAAACTAAAAAGGCCGAATACGATGTACTCGCGCCATTGATTGAAACAGAAACAGATTTAGATATTATTGATCAGGCCCTAAGACAATTCCACGAAAAAGGAAAGGAAAAGCAAGAACAACTTTCTTTTGAATTAGATTAAAAAATAGATATAAATAGCGGACAAGAAAAGAAAAGCGCGGTAGAATAAAGATAGAAAGAAACGAGGTAACGATTATGATGGAAGATACCTATTATCAATTAGAAGAGGCCTTGGTACAGGGATTTCAAACACCTGAAGAATATCAAGCCTACAAGGAGCTAAAGGAACATTATGAGGAAGTTACTGGGGATTACAGTTTTTCTAAACGAGAACTCACTAGCCAATTGGAAATCACTCTTCAAAATCATCGAGGTGTGGACTTTGAAGAACATGAAAAAGAGGAGTATTTGGAATTAGTTCAAAAACTAGAAGAGTTTGATTCTTCTCTTGCCACCCATTATCGACAGTTGATTGATTAGAAAGGAGAAAGTCATGAATGATTTACTCCTTATCCCAGTAATTTTTTTAGCAGTAGGAGGAATTCTCATTCTTTTATGGAGGATCTTCCTTATTGCCAGTGGACTTTTCCTGATTGGTTTTGTCAGTTTTCTTATTTTCGTGGAGGTCTATGGAATTTATTTGTTCTTTACTGAACCTACTTTATACTTTGATGATATCAGACAACATGGTTTAACTAGTTTTACGGCTGTGTACCTTTTCATCAATCTGATGTTGGTTCTAGGATTCAGTTGGCGTTTCATAAACTCCAAAACTAAGAAAAGTATGTAAACTTGTTAGATGGTTAAAAAACTTTATCTGAATCTAAATTCGGATAAGGTTTTTTATTTGCCTTGATTCTTTCATATACATCATAGCTAAATTGGAGTAATAATTTATGAAAATCATTATCCTCACTATTATTACTTGTATTTATGGCTTGTTTATGTCGTTCAATATGAGAAAGAGCTCTTCTCAAATTTATATTATAAACTGAAGACAGCTAATTTTGATATTTTTCTCTGAACTGTACGATTTTGCGCCTGAAATGTAGGAATTACCTTTCGTTGTGATGTGATAAAACTTACAAGTTCTTTTTGTTATTCTTGACCTAGTTTTTATAGAAAGAAGGTCTAAGATGTTAAATAAAGTCAAAACTAAAGCCTTAATTAGTGTTGGAGCAGTGGCTGCGACTAGCTTTATTCTCATGATGGGATATACTGCTGGTCAACATTCTACTGCTAAACAAAGTCGCAAAGAAATCGAATTGGCTGCAGCTAAACTTGTAGAGGACAAACAAGCAGAAGATAAGGCAAGTATTTTGTCATCGGATACTGTAAAAGAATTTTTGACTCAGTACTATACGAAAGAAAAGCTCGGAGAAAATAATACACGTATTCAACCTTATATGACTGAATCGGCTTATTCTCAAGAATTGTCAAGTCAAAATGATGCCATGAACCAAGTGTATAAGGACTATATTTTGGATTATCATTTTGAAAAAGCAGATATCTTTGTCAATCAGACTACGAATCAAGCTATTGCCATGGTCTCTTATAATGTAACCTATGTATCCGATTTAAAGAATGCCAACCAATCAAAGACCAATCAGACAGAAACCAGAACGGTTAAATTGTCCTATTCTAAACTACCAGGTAAGTTATTGGTCAATCAAGTACAGGTTTGGAAATCTGGGTTAGATGATTTAGATAAGGCCACTCCCAAAACTTTAGAAGAATCCTCATCTGTTCCATCACTGCCAAATACTACAACAAAATGATGATATTGCATGGAAATAGAAGAATGTAAGCAAATTTCAATTCTTGATGTAGCCAATCGTTTAGGTATCTCCTTTAAACAAGTTTCGAGCAGTGTCTATGAACATCCTGAACACGATTCATTTCGGATTTTTTCAACTACCAATACTTTTAAATGGTTTTCAAGAGATATTCAAGGTGATGTCATTGATTTTGTTCGACTTGTTAAGGGAATTTCCTTTAAAAAAGCTCTAGCATTTCTTTCTGAAGAACCTTTTCAAAAAGAAGCTGTTCAAGAAAAAAGAGAGAGACCATTTTATTATCCTTTAAATAGAATAGAAGATTCTAACTGTAGTCTGGCCAGATATTACTTAACAGAATGTAGAGGAATTTCAGAAGAAATCGTACAAAAGATGATTCAACAAGGTTTGATAGCACAAGCCAGTTGGAAAACAAATGAAACTGTTGAACCTGTTATTGTTTTAAAAAGTTTTGATCATCGTCACAAACTGCAGGCAGCAAGCTTACAAGGGATTTATAAGAATCATTCTCTTCCAAGAGAGAGGTTGAAAACGATTCTAAAAGGAAGCCATGGACATGTTGGAATATCCTTTGATATTGGTCACCCCAATAGACTGGTCTTTTGTGAATCGTTCATCGACTTGATGAGCTATTACGAGCTACATCAACAAAGTCTATCAGATGTTCGTTTGGTATCTATGGAGGGATTAAAAAGGTCTGTTGTCGCTTATCAAACTTTACGACTGATAGCTGAAGAAAATCAGAAATTGGAATTCTTAGATACAGTAATACCTTCAAAGTTATTGCCTTTAATCAATACAATTCGTGATACCACCAGCTATTTTGATAATCATCCTGATTTATTGACACTGGCAGTAGATTGTGATGATGCAGGTAAAGATTTTTCTGATAAGTTATCTCAATCAGGATTGCCTGTTTTACTGGATTTACCTGATAATGAATCTGGGAAAGAAAAACGAGACTGGAACGATATTCTTCGAGAAAAGAAATCAGATTTACAATTTATGCTTGAGACTGTAAAAGAGACATTTGGAAATCCACCAGTAAGACAAACTTCTCAATGTTTAGAATTGTGATAACAAAATCAAGATGTTTTAGCTAATATTAGTATGAAGGAGGATCGTATATGACCATAATCGAACGCTTAGAAGAAAAGGTCACTAGGCAAGAGAGTAAGGTAGCAAGAGAAACAGAAAAACTAGCTGCTTACAAAGAGCAACTAGAGACAGCGATGTTTGCGACGTTCAAAAGGCGTCAAAGCATTAGTCACATGAGTTTTGAAGAAGCTCTTGACCATGCCTTTGGTAAAGAAAGACAATTCGATGATTCTGAATTTAGAAAGGATGAAATGAGTGAATGACAAAAGATTGGAATTTTAATCAACCATTAGAAAGTAAATCAGAAAATCAAGAAGATCCAGATAAAATTGCGGCCTTATTTGGAAATCATCAAGGAGGTAATGATGTAAATTATGAAGCAGCTTTTCAAAAGCGAAAACAAGCACCTGTGACGGAATCAAATCCTAGTTCTAAATCCAAAGTTACAGAGGTTAGAACAGGAAAAGAGACAGATATCACTACAAGTTATCAGCAACATCTTAAAAGACTGATTGCAGATAACAATAGCGATATTCAAAGTAGTCAAAAGAAAATTGAAGAGCTACATACGTTGATTGACACAAAGAATAAAGACAATAAGAAATTGCAGTCCATTTATGATGCGATTTCCGAATTACACTAAGCAGTCCTGATAGGCTGCTTTTTTTGAGAGGTTATAGATGTTTACAACATTTTTTAAGAAAAATCACGACAATAGTGATATATTTAAAAAGCTGATTCATAGACTATCTGATATGTCTTCCCAAGATCTTGAAAAAATAGACCGACTGCTAGATATCATTTTCACTCCAGATCAAGGATCAGAACAACTAAAAACAGAATCAACTTACAGAGAAGAAACTTTGGACGACACATTAAAGGAAGCTAAGAATCAACTTCATAAGGAACAATTGGAGAAGAATTTAGAGAGGTTTAGGAAAAACAGTCAATAACGCACCAATTTTGGTGCGTTATGCTTTTTTATGCTATAATTG